>QHCA01000062.1 GCA_003244095.1 Pseudonocardiales bacterium
CGGCCGCGGCCGCGGTCACGATCAGCAGGAGGTACGCCAGGCTCAGCCCCAGGCTGAAGCCGAGCGTGACCTGCCACGCGGCCACCAGCCAGCCCCCCACGATCCACCCGGGGCGCACCCGGTCGGGCCGGTAGCCCTTGCCGGCGTACCCGTGCCCGCGGGCCAGCATCGCCAGGGCCAGCGGGATGGCACCACTGGAGAGGATGTTCAGCTGCCCGTCGTGGGCCAGCCGCCAGGGGGCGTAGGCGAACGCGGCCCCCGCCACCAGCGCGCCGGGCGCCCGCGAGCCGAGCTGGCGGGCCAGGGCGTAGCCCCCGGCGAAGGCCAGCGCGTGCGCCAGCACGAAGAGCACGTTGTAGCGCACCAGCGCACCGGCCATGCCGCCGCCGCCGAGCAGCGCCATCGGTGCGTAGCCGAGCATCGTGTCGTTGAAGGCGTAGGAGTTGGACAGCGGCCAGAACGTGTTGCTGTCGAACACGTGCAGCGGTGCGGTCAGCAGGGCGTGCCCACCCCAGGACGCGATCCACACCTTCGGCCAGCGGGTCGTAGATGTCGTTGGGTACGGTGCTGGCCGGGTGCCGCAGCGTCGGCCACGTCATGAGCACGGCCAGGACCACGCTGCCGAGGCAGACCAGCATCGTCTCGCGGCGGACCGGGCGCCGCTGATTCCTCACGGGCATATCAGGCCGGCAGGTGTTCGCGGAGGAACGCGATGTCGGCGAGATGCCCCTCCCCGGGCGTCTCCAGGATCGCCGGCGCGCCGGCGGCCTTGATCACCGCGACGATGGCGGCCGGGTCGATCTGCCCGTCCTCCAGGTTGGCGTGCCGGTCCGCGCCGGAGCCGAAGGCGTCGCGGGAGTTGTTGGCATGCACGAGGTCGATCCGGCCGGTGATCGCCGTGACCCGGTCGACGATGTCGCCGAGATCCTCGCCCGCGGCGTGGAAGTGGCAGGTGTCGAGGCAGAATCCGACCTCGTAGTCGCCGATCGCGTCCCACAGCCGGGCGAGCCGATCGAGCCGGCGGGCCATCGCGTAGTCGCCACCCGCGGTGTTCTCGATCAGGATCGGCAGGGGGAACGCCTCCCGCTCGAGCGTCTTGCGCCAGTTGTCGACGCCGATGTCGGGGTCTCCGCTGCCGGAGAGATCGCCCTTGAGCACGTGCCCGCCGTGCACGATCAGCCCCTTGGCCCCGATGGCCGCCGCGGCGGCCGCCTGCTGGCCGAGCATCTTGCGGCTCGGGATCCGGATCCGGTTGTTGGTGGTCGCGACATTGATGACGTACGGCGCGTGAACGTACAGAGCGACAGCCGACTCACGCAGGGTAGCCGCATCCTCCCGTACAGGCACATGCTTGGGCCATGCCTGTGGGTCACCCAAGAAGAACTGGACGACATCCACCCCGCGTACGGCGGCCTCTTTGAGTGGATTGGTCTGGTCTATGTGGACTCCGATCCGCATAGCAGCTACATTACGACCCGTCACCGACAGCGGACGTCGTCGTTGACCGCTTAGGCAGCGCGGCCGGCCGGTTTCGTCACAACGACGGTATGGAGCATCATGGCTTTCGCACAAAGGCGCGTCGGACAGACTCTGGCCATCCTCGTCGTCGGCCTGCTGGCGCTGGCCGCCTTCTCGCTGCTGACAGCGCGGCCGGGTGACGCGGCCTCGACGTGGGTCGTCACGTTCACCGGCTCGGGAGTCTCGCCGAGCAGCATCAAGGCTGCCAAGGGCGACACGATCGTGTTCAAGAACAACCTCCCGCTGATGCCGCTCACCGGGCTGCTCGTCCCGGTCAACGTCAGCTACGCCGGCCAGTCGTTCAGCCTCGGTAGTGCCAACGTGGCCCGGCCGATCACCAAGTCGGCCAGCTTCAGCGGTAGCTACGCGGTGCTCGGCCTGATCCCGCTGACCACGTCGAGCGGCAGCGTCAACGTCGCCAAGACCGCTCCTCCTCCCCCCCCGCCGCCGCAGCCTCCGGCGGGCGGCGGCACGGGTGGCGGCGGCACCGGTGGTGGCACGGGTGGCGGCACGACGACCCCGCCGGGGACCGGCGGCACCGTCACCCCGCCCAACACCACGACCCCGCAGACCGCGCCCGCCGGGGCGACCGGCCTGCCCCGGATCCCCGTCGGTGACCCGGGTACGCTGCCCGTTTCCGCCGCGGCCCTCAAGCCCGCAGCAGTGCCCGGCGGCGCGGCCGTCACCACGCCGGACCCGTCCACCGTGATCGCGCCGCGGACCAACACCGCAGAGAAGGCCGGCGCCTCCAGCCGCTCGCTCGTCTCGACCTCGAGCGCGCCGTCGAGCGCCTTCGGCCTCGCCGCGCTGACCGGCGTGGTGCTGCTCCTGGGCGTCGGCACGGCTCTGACCCGGGCCATGCTCACTGGGCGCCGCGGCCAGGCGACGTTCACGGCCGCATAGTTCAGCTCAGTGGACGGCGGTCGCGGGCGCGACCGCCGTTGCGCTGTCTCAGACTCCCGTTCGGACGGGGCGGGAGGCCTTCGTACATTTCGCCCGTCACCGCCGACGTCTGGCATCGTTATCTGAGTGACCGGCCGATGGGGATGAGGTGGACAAACGATGAGCGCAGCATCGGGTCAGGCCCATCGGCGCCACGCCACCCTCGCGGCCGCGGCCGTCGGTGCGCTCGCCGCGCTGACCTTGCTCTCGGTGGCGCCAGCAGCGGCGGCCGTCGAGACCAAGGGCGCCCCTCCACCGGACCACGTCGTCGTCTTCGGCGCACTCCTGACGGACGAGTCCGGACCCCGTGACCTGACGGTCGACAGCGGCGCCACCATCGGCTTCGAGAATCACGCCGCCCTGCCGGCCCTGACCCCGCTCCGGATCACCATCGGCACGCAGACGCTGGTCGTCGGCGCCACCCCGGTCATCTGGACGGCGGCCCAATCGGTGCGCTACTCAGGCACCTACACGCTGTTCCCCGGCCCGTCGCAGGCCATCACGGTAACCGCTCCGGTGCCAGGCGGTCCGACGCCCGGCGATCCGGTCTCCGGCGGCGGTCACCCCGGGCCACCGCCCGCCCCCGGATCGCCCACCGTCCCCGGCAGCGGGACCGTCCCGGCGCAGCCTGCCGCAGCGGCGGCGGCAACCAAGCCCGTGGTTCCGATCGGCCGACCCGGTGACCCCGGCTACGTTCCCGCCGGGGTCGGCATCGCCCCGATGGCCAAGCACCGCGAGCAGCGTGGCGACTCGATGGACAACACAGCGAAGTTGCCGATCGACGGGGCGGCTCCGCAGGCGAGGACTCACGAGGCCGCCATGAGCAGCCCCAGCACGGCTCCGCTGCCGATCCGGGTCGCCCTGGCGGTCTTCTCCGCCCTGCTCCTCGTCGGCGTGGGCTCGGCGCTCGCCCGAATCCTGTTCCGGGCCTGGCTCAACGCCGCGCCGGCTGCCGCCTAGCAGCGCCCGCGCGGGCGCCGTGGATCGACGCGCGATGGATTAACGGTGGGGTCGCTGCCGCTGTTACCCTGTGGTTCGTCGTCGTGCTGGTCACGTCCGCACCGACATCCTCCTGCTACGGAGAGCCCGTAGCCGCCCAGTCCACAGGAGATGGAGTAACCCCTTGCGTCACTACGAGTTGATGGTGATCCTCGATCCAGACCTTGAGGAGCGCACCATCCAACCCTCCCTCGACCAGTTCCTCGGTGTCGTCCGCCAAGGGGGTGGGAGCGTCGAGAAGGTCGACGTGTGGGGTCGCCGCCGGCTGGCGTACGAGATCAACAAGAAGGTCGAGGGTATCTACGCGATCATCGAGCTGCAGGCTGAGCCCGAGGCCGTCCAGGAGCTCGACCGTCAGCTCAAGCTGAACGAGTCGGTCCTGCGCACCAAGGTCCTCCGGCCAGACCAGCGCTGACCCGGCATCGAGGAGAATTCCATGGCAGGCGAGACAATCATCACCGTGGTCGGCAACCTCACCGCCGACCCCGAACTGCGCTTCACCCCGAGCGGCGCCGCGGTCGCGAACTTCACCGTCGCGTCCACCCCACGTACCCTCGACAAGGCCACCAACGAGTGGAAGGACGGGGACGCGCTGTTCCTGCGCTGCAGCGTGTGGCGGCAGGCCGCGGAGAATGTCGCCGAGTCGCTCCAGCGCGGTATGCGCGTCGTCGTGCAGGGTCGGCTCAAGCAGCGGTCGTACGAGACCAAAGAGGGCGAGAAGCGCACCGTCTACGAGATGGACGTCGACGAGGTCGGCCCGTCGTTGAAGTACGCGACCGCCAAGGTCAACAAGACCACCCGTGGTGGCGGTGGTGGCGGCGGTG
>QHCA01000063.1 GCA_003244095.1 Pseudonocardiales bacterium
CTTCCACTGGCTGAATCTGCCGCTCGCTGACCGGTGGGTCCGACACGCCCATTAGTCGCACGAATTCCGGACGAGCCGTAAGGTATGCAGATATAGCCGTTGGCATACCGTCGATCAGAGCTGACATCTTTTTACCGGTCTCGTGAACGGCCACAGCTTCGTACTCGCCGAATCCGGCGAATTCGGCGAGTGGAGCGAACTCGGGAGTGATCAGCTAATCGGGTCGTTCGATCGTTCGGGGTTCCTCGGTTTGGCTGGTCATGGCCATTCCCCTCTCAGGCGGACACTGAAACGCTCGTGAGGGCGAGAATCTGACAGTGCTTCCAGACCAGACGCCCCGCTGACGTCCCCACCATAACTAGCCGTTTATTACGCCTACGTTGAATGCGCGTGATCACTCGCGACTCAGCGTTAAACTCCGGTTTCCAGCTTTTGAATCTGTGGCTCGGATAACATCAAAGACGCACGTTCGGCCGAAACGGTGTGCTGTCCGCCACCCGCCGGGTCGTGGTCATACCGGCAATACAGCGAGGTCGCGCGGACGGTGGTTGAGCCGCGTCACGCCGCTGTCGGTGACCACCACGATGTCTTCGATACGGGCACCCCAGTGGCCGCGGAAGTAAATGCCCGGCTCGATGCTGAACGCCATGCCGGCTTCGAGCACCAGATCGTTGCCGGCGACGATGTAGGGCTGTTCGTGCACGTCAAGACCGATGCCGTGTCCGGTCCGGTGGATGAACCGTTCGCCGAAACCGGCATTGGTGATCGGCACCCGAGCCGCGGCGTCGACCTGTTCCGCGGTCACGCCCGGAGCGACAGCCGCCACCGCGGCGTCCTGCGCAGCCTGGAGTACAGCGTAGCCCGCGTCGGCGTCGGCGTCGGTCGGCTCGCCCAGGCTGTAGGTGCGGGTGCAGTCCGAGAAATAGCCATCTGGGGTGGGTCCGCCGATGTCGACCACCACCACGTCCCCGGGCGCCAGCACCCGGGCGGAGACGTCGTGATGCGGGCTTGCCCCATTCGGACCGGAACCGACGATGACGAACGCAGCCGCGGTGTGCCCCTCCTCGACGATCGCGGCGGCCACATCGGCGCCGACCTGCGCCTCGGTGCGCCCGACCCGCAGCCACTCCCCCATCCTGGCGTGCACTCGATCGATGGCCTCGCCCGCGGCGGTCAGCGCAGCGATTTCGGCGCTGTCCTTGCGCATCCGCAGCTGCGCCAGCACTGTCGACGCCAGTTTCTGCTGACAGTCCGGCAGCGCGTCGCGCAGTGCCAACACATGCGCCGCCGGCATCGCATCCGCCACCCCGGCTCGGGTTGCCGGCGATCCCGACCTGCGCATCACAGCGGCGACTAAGGCATACGGGTCCTGCCCGTCGGTCCACTCGGCGATCTCCAGACCGAGCTCGAGTACTGGCGTGCCGTCCAGCCCTGGCCGTTCCAGCGCCGGCACCACCAGCGCTGGGTCACCGTTTGCGGGCAAGATCAGGCAGGTCAGCCGCTCGTGGGACGCACCGGCGACGCCCAGCAGGTAGCGCAGATCCGGGCTGGGCGTGATCAGTAAGGCGTCCAAGCCGGCGTCCCGGGTGGCGTTACGCGTGCGGGCCAGGCGGGCGGTGAGGGTCTCGAGCGGGGCGGGCACAACTCCTAGCCTAGGACCGGCCGGGCCCGGTGGCTCTCATTAGGCTCTGCGCACATGGACGCGCCCTTGCTGCTCATCGATGCTGCAAGCCTGTACTTCCGGGCCTACCACGGAGTTCCGGAGTCGATCACTGCTCCGGACGGCACCCCGGTGAACGCGGTGCGGGGGTTCACCGACATGGTCGCCCGGCTGATCGAACAGCGCCGGCCGTCCCGGCTGGTCGCCTGCCTAGACTTGGACTGGCGACCGGCCTTCCGGGTCGCCGCGATCCCCTCCTACAAGGCGCACCGGGTCGCCGAGCAGACCGGGCCCGGTGCGCCCGACGTCGAGGAGGCGCCGGACACGCTGGGTCCGCAGGTCCCGGTGATCCTCGAACTGCTGGCCGCTGCGGGTCTGGCCACCGCGGGCGCGGACGGGTACGAGGCTGATGATGTGATCGGCGCGCTGGTCGCAGCCGAGCGTCGCGACCCTGTCGAGGTCGTCAGCGGTGACCGGGACTTGTTCCAGGTCGTGCGCGCCGAGCCGACTCCGGTGCAGGTGATCTACGTCGGGCGAGGGCTGGCTAAAGCGGAGGTGATCGGCCCCACCGAGCTCGCGAGTCGCTACGGGCTGCCGGAAACTGGCGCCGGGCCCAGCTACGCGGATCTGGCCGCGCTGCGCGGTGACCCGTCCGACGGGCTGCCCGGGGTGCCCGGAATCGGCGAGAAGACCGCCGCCACGCTGATCAGCCGGTTCGGGTCGGTGGAAGGACTGCTGGCGGCGCTGGATGATCCGCAATCGGCGCTCGCCGCAGGGATACGGGCCAAGCTGCGGACGTCACGGGACTACCTGGAGCTGGCCCCCAGCGTCGTGCGGGTGGCGACCGACGCCCCGGTGCGGCGGGATCGCGACGACACGCTGCCCGTAGAGCCCGCCGACCCAGCCGCGCTCACCGCGCTGCGGCACAGGTGGGGCCTGGGCACCGCGGTGGACCGCCTTGTCGCAGCGCTTAGCGCTCAAAGCTGACCCGCGTCCCGCGCGACCAGGTCGCCGGCCTTCTCCCCGATCATCATGATGGTGATGTTCGGGTTGACGGCTGGCAGGAACGGCATGATCGACGCGTCGGCGACGCGCAGCCCGGTGACACCCTTGACCCGCAGCCGCGCATCGAGGACGGCCGCCGGATCGTCCCCGGCGCCCATCCTGGCCGTGCCCGCGGGATGGTAGACGGTGTTGTGTGTCTTGCCGATGTAGTCGACCAGCTCGTCGTCGTTGACCGCGTCCGGGCCAGGTGCCAGTTCCCGCTCGATCCAGCCCCGCAACACCGGCTGCGCGGCGATCCTGCGGGCAAGCCTGATCCCGGCGAGCATCACGGCGATGTCATGGCCCTCGGGATCGGTGAAGTAGCGAGGGTCTACCTTCGCCCGGTCCCGGAAGTCTCGTGATCGCAGCCGGACCGTCCCCCGGGACTTGCCGCGGGTGACGTTCGGTGTCAGGCAGAAGCCGTTGGACGTAGTCGGGTAGCCCCAGCGCACGGTGTTCAGGTCGAAGGGCACGCAGCCGTAGTGCATCATCAGATCCGGACGGTCAAGGCCCGATTCGGTTCGGGTGAACAGGCCGATCTCCCACCACTGTGTGGAGCGGGTGACCATCGGCCGCGATGCCTCCCACATCACCAGACCCTCGACGTGGTCGTCGAGGTTGGACCCGACGCCGGGGCTGTCGACCAGCACGTCGATGCCGACGTCACGCAGGTGCTCGGCCGGGCCGATGCCGGACAGCATGAGCAACTTGGGAGTATCGATCGCCCCGGCGGACAGGATCACCTCCCGCCGGGCGGGCACGGTGGCGTACCGACCCGATTCGAGATACTCGACGGCGGTCGCCCGCTTGTGGGCGTCGAAGAGCACCTGCTTGACCCAGGCGTCGGTGCGTACGACCAAGTTGCGCCGCCGGCCCATGATCGGGTGCAGGTACCCACGTGAGGATGAGACCCGAATATTGTGCTCGTCGGCGTTGATCTGGAAGAAGCCAGCTCCCTCGGTGACCGTGGCGCCCTCGTTGAAGCACACGGTGGGCAACCCGACCGCGGCCGCGGCGGCCAGCACCGCGACACCGCACGGGTCATGTGGTGGGATCTGCCGCAGCATCACGGGGCCGGTGTGACCGTGATGATCGCCGGGACCGTCGTTGTTCTCCAACCGCACGATCAGCGGCCAACAGTCGTCGGCGCTCCAGCCCGTACACCCCAGCGCGGCCCACTCGTCGAGGTCCTCGCGTGGTGTCCAGAACGCGATGCAGGAATTGTGCGACGAGCAGCCCCCAAGCACCCTGGCGCGAGAATGCCGCACGAAGCTATTGCCGTGGGCTTGCGGCTCGATCGGGTAGTCCCAGTCGTAGCCGGAACCGAGCAGCTGCGGCCACCGCTCCAGCGCCAGGATATTCGGGTCGTCGACGTCGGACGGGCCCGCCTCGAGCAGGCACACCGTGACCGACGGATCCTCCGACAGCCGGGCCGCCAGCACGCACCCGGCCGAACCACCGCCGACGACGACGTAGTCGTACTCCTCGATCCCGTTCATGCCGCAATCTTCGCGGCAACCGCTACCCAGGCCGTCAGCGTCCGCCGGGCGCCGGACTGTTCACTGATGAGGCATACCAACGCAGCGACACGGCGGCGAGGATCAGCAGGATGCCCTCGACGACGAGGCTGGCGACCCCGAGGGGTTCGGTCCAGTTGCCGATGTCATCGGTGTAGTCGGGCATCCCTGGTCCGCGGGAGAGCACATAGCCCACGATGGGGCCGGCTGCCACCCCCAATGAGAGCAACCAGCCCACTCGTGCCCGGCTGGTCAGCAGGAGCACCGCCGCCACGACGCCCGCGATTTCCAGGGCGTAGTACGAGATCTGGACATATTGCGGGCCTTTCGTGCCGGGCACGCCACCTTGGTCGATGACGTGGATAGCGGCCACCGCAAGACACGCCACGATGCCGACCAGCCGCGCCAACAGGCCGCTTCCTGCGGCGCGACCAGCGCGAGCGGCTGACTGCGGCATCCCTGCAGGGGTTTGATTCCTTGCCGGCGGGTCAGCTGGACGACCCGTCGAGGGCCGCGTTCGCGGGCGGCCGGCCGCACTAGTTCGGGAGCGGTTCATGGCCTCAGCGTGCACTGGAAATTTTACAGTGGTCTTGGAGAATCCTGGGAAAACCGACAATGCGCCGCTGCCCACCGCACACCGGGGCCTGGCGGGGACGAAGATGGCCGCTGTGGACTTGACCCCACCGCCCGCCACCGGCGGCGTCCGGCTGCTCCTCGTCGAGGACGAGCCTGAGTTCAGCGCCATTCTCGCCGCGCTGTTCACCGACGAGGGCTACCACGTCGATGTCGCCGGCGACGGGCAGCGCGGCCTGCACTTCGGGCTCACCCGCAGCTACGACGTGATCGTGTTGGACCGCGGGTTACCGGTCATCGAGGGCCTGGACCTGATGGACCGGTGGCGACGCCACGGCATCACCACCCCAGTGCTGGTTCTGTCCGCGCGCGGCACCCCCGCCGACCGGGTCGCCGGCCTCGATGCCGGCGCCGAGGACTACCTGGCCAAACCCTTCGACGTCGACGAACTGCTCGCCCGGCTCCGGGCGCTGCGCCGGCGCCACCTCGACGTCGCCCGGATGCTGCCCGTCGGCGGATACCGACTCGATCTCGACACCCGCGAGGTCTCCGCCGCCCCGGATCACACCGGCGCCGAGGCAGAACCGGTCCGGCTCTCGGAACGGGAGTGCGGGTTGCTGGCCGCGCTGGCAGGTCGGCCCGGGCAGATATTCACTCGCGCCGACCTGCTCACCGGCGTGTTCACCGACGCCGAAAGCCCGATCGTGGTCGACACCTACGTGCACTATCTGCGGCGCAAGCTCGGCCGCGGCATCGTCGACACGGTGCGCGGCCGCGGTTACCGCCTCGGCCGGGACCCGCGACGGTGACCCGAGCCCCGGGCGCCGAATCCGTGCTGCTGCGCCGTGCGGCGCTGCGGCTCGGGTTGCAAGCCGCACTGCTCGCCTCGGCGATCGTCGTCCTGCTGTCCGCCGCCGCCGTGGCCGTGGTGCTCAGCAGCCAGCGCGACGCCGCCACCACCCTGCTCGACGCGGCCGTGACCCGTGCCGACGACGCCATCGACCCGCCAGCCGGGATCTGGCTCGCTCTACAGCGGCCCGATGGGAAAGCGGTCACCCCGGGCATGCCGGTTGGGCTGCCCGACACTGGGGCGATCGTCCGGGCCGTAACAGCTGGCTCCCGGGAATTCACCGAGGTCCGGATCGGCACCGTCGAGTACCGGATCGAGACCCTGCGCCAGCCCGACGGCACGATCGCGCAGGGCATCCTGGACCTCACCGCCAACCACACCGAACGCGACCAGCTGATCGCCACCTTGCTGGTCTGCAGCGGGGTCGGGCTGGTGCTCGCCGCTGCGGTCGGGACCTGGCTGGGGTACCGCGCACTGCGGCCGCTGTCAACAGCGCTGGCGTTGCAGCGCCGGTTCGTCGCCGACGCCGGGCACGAGTTGCGGACCCCGGTGACCCTGCTCAGCACCCGTGCTCAGCTGCTCTGCCGACGGCTGCGCAGCGGTCTGGAGTCCAGTACCGGGCCCGCGGCGATACGGCCCGCGGCGATACTGCCCGACGTCGAGGGCATCGTCGCCGACAGCACCCGGCTCGGTGAGATCCTCGAGGACTTGCTGGTGGCTGCGGACCCGGTCGCCTCGCGATCCCGTCAGCCGGTCGATCTCACCGAGCTCGCCAGCGGAGTGCTCTCCGCAGCGGCCCCGCAGGCGGCCGAGCGGGACATCCGGCTGACCGGCCCGCAACCCGGTACCGGGCCGGTCCGGGCGCCGGGCTCTCCGGTCGCGTTGCGGCGCGCGGTCACCGCGCTCGTGGACAACGCCGTGCGCCACGCCGAGCACGAAGTGACCGTGGCCGTGCACACCCGCAGCGGGCATGTCCTCGTCGACGTCTCCGACGACGGCCCGGGGATCGATCCCGAACTGGCGCCGCGGCTGTTCGAGCGCTTCGTCTCCGGCCGGTCTGGCCCATCGCAGGGTAGGCGGCGTTACGGGCTAGGGCTGGCGCTGGTGAGTGAGATCGCCGCGGCCCACGGCGGCCGGGTGGAGCTGCTCGAACGGCCCGAGCCTGGGGCGACCCTGCGCATCCAGCTGCCCAGCTGACGCCAGGTTGCAGGTGTTACTCAGGTCAGTCCTATCGGCGGAAGCCGCCTTCGGTGTTGATGGTCTGTCCGGTGACCCAGGCTCCGTCGTCGGTGACCAGCCAGGCGATGAGCCGGGCCGCGTCATCGGGGGCGCCCCAGCGTGCTTGAGGGAAGCGGTGGCGGAGGGCTTCGTGGACCTCGGGCGGTGCGTAACCAGTGTCCACCGGGCCGGGGTTGATGGTGTTGAGGGTGATCGACTGGTCAGCGAGGTGATCGGCCAGGGTGCGAGTGATGGAGGCGAGCGCGCCTTTGCTCGCCGCGTAGGCCACTTCGCCGCGCATCGGCCCGAGGTCTTGCCCGGAGGTCATGAAGATGATCCGGCCGCCAGGTCGGCCGTCGTGCTGCGCGGCGAAGGCTTGGGCCAGCAGGATGGTGGAGCGGGTGTTGACAGCCCAGTGCGTGTCGAGCATGTCCGCGTCGAGTGTGCCGAGCGGCCCGTCGTCACCGCTGCGGCCGTGGTTGCACACGAGGATGTCGAGGTGCCCGAGCACGCTGGCTGCGGCGGTGATCAGCTGCTTTGGCGCGTCGGGGACGGCGAGGTCGAGCTCACTGTGGTGCAGCGTCGCGGTGTTGCAGGCAAGCGCGTCGGTGACGCTGTCGATGACCGCGCGAGGGCCTTCGGGGTCGGTTCCCCAGGGCTGATCGTGGTCATGCGAGATGTAGTGGTGCAGGAACACGCTTGCGCCCAGCGCGGCAAGCCGGCGTGCGATGGCGTGTCCGATTCCGGCGCGGCGGCTCGCACCGGTCACTACGGCCACCCGTCCGCGTAGCGGCAAGAGCTCTGGTCGGGGCTCGTGGTCGTGGAGTTCAGGCACGGTCGTGAGCACTGCTTCCGGAATCTGTGCTGAGCTGGTGTGGCTGGGTCAGGGCACCAGGGTGAACGTGGTTTCGGCGGCTGACGTCGGTAGCGTAGGTCGCCCGGACACGGCTAACTCCCTGATCGTCTGAGTTGTGGATCAT
>QHCA01000064.1 GCA_003244095.1 Pseudonocardiales bacterium
AGAGGGCTTATGAATAGTGTTCATAGCGTCGTTGCAGCACCCGGGTTCAGCGATACCACAAGCTGGACGTCGGGCAGACTCCGACTCGCGTCGAACGCCCGACGACGTGCCCGGCGCTT
This sequence comes from Pseudonocardiales bacterium, assembly GCA_003244095.1. GTDB lineage: Bacteria > Actinomycetota > Actinomycetes > Mycobacteriales > QHCA01 > QHCA01. The sequence continues at coordinate 120 of QHCA01000064.1, forward strand.
AGCGCACGATCCTGTAGCACTGCTACTCGGACCCCGAAGAGTTGCAGAATGGCCAGCGTCGCCCCCTGTTGTTAGCCTGGGTGCAAGCATCGCGAGCGCACCGGCAGGTAACGATCGGCGCACGGGCGCCCCATCGGATGTGCTGCACCTCGCCGGTGCAGGCACTTTCAGTTATCCGGCCCGCTTCTTGTAAAGGTGGCTCCCGGGCAATGACCCTGGCAGAACTGCACGAACGAACCTTCGCTCACGCCACGCCCACGACGGCGACTTCGTACCCGCCCGAGCGGCGGCTCACCGCCGAGCAACTGACCAGCTACCTCGATCGCCGGACCTACGCGGTAATCGGCACCACCCGACCCGATGGACGGCCACACGCCTCGATGTCCACCTACATTCGGCGAGACACCACCTTCTGGCTGCCGACGCTGCCCGGATCGATCCGGGCACGCAACCTTGCATGCCAACCGTGGCTGACCCTCGTCGTGCCGGAGGACGAGGATGACCGCCACATCATGGTGATCGTCGAAGGCCCGGCGCAGACGTTTTCGCTCGAGGAAACACCGGAGGACGTCCGCGTGGCGTTGAACCGGGAGTGGGTCAAGGCATGGATCCGGGTACGCGCTGAGCGCGTCCTCTCCTACGCCGCAGTAGCCGCCTCACCCTGACGCCGGGTGCCCCGGGCGGGATGACCCGGGCGGGATGGCTTCGGCTCGATGTGCAGCAGTTGGGGCGCCGGTAAGAACTCTGTCACCAGCCCTAAACGAGGTCTCGCAGCAGCAGCCTTGGCCGCGGCGTGTTGGGGTGCCGGTAAGGAACGTGTCACCAAGTGCCATCTGGCTCAGTCCGGCGGGGCTCTACTCGTCGGTTGTGAGCCGGCCGATGGCAGCGTGGCGCTCTTCGTGGGGGTGGGCAGCGCGTAGCGGCGGTCGGTCTCGACACTGTGGCCGAGGATTTCGGCCACCAGAATGATGTCGGTTCCGGCCCGGGTCATGGTGGTCCCGGCCGTGTGTCTGAGCACGTGAGGAGTGAACTGGGCGTCGCGGCCGACGTCGATGCCGGCGGCCTCGCGTACGGCGCGGACGGCCTCCAGTGGGTATCGACCGTCGCGTTCGCTGATGCCCCACGTGCGTGATTTCCCTGCCCGGCGGAGCTGGGGGTCTCGGTGACCGCCCGCCGGGGGGGCGTGGACGGCACCGAGAACCGGCCAACTGTAGTCCGGCTACGGACAGGTTCCTCCATTCACCGGTGACTCCCCCTGCCCGCCTAGTCGAGCCGGCCGGTGATCACCTGCCCCGGTGTCGTTCAGGACGCCACCGGGGCCCGGTCGAGATGGCGGTACACCGTGNNGCCCCTCGGCCAGTAGCCGGCGGCCGGTCTCGATCTTCGCCGTTGCCGTAACCGGCGGCCGGCCATCGTCCGCTCGCGGAGCAGCCCGCGCTCAAACTCAGCCAGCGACCCGAACACGTGCAACAACAGCCGGCCCCCGGCAGTGGTGGTGTCGATCGACTCGATCAGCGGCCGGAACCCACTCCCCTGCCGTCGAGGTCGGCGATGGTGTCAATCAGATCGCGCAAGGAGCGGCCGAGGCGATCCAGCCGCCAGACGACCAGGACGTCGCCGGGGCGCAGCCGGTCGGACAGCTGCGGCCGGCCGGCCTTCGACCCGACGCGGTGTCGGTGAAGGTCCGCCAGCAGCCGGCCGCCGCCAGCGCGTCGTGCTGCAGCGCCGGGTTCTGCTCCGGGGTGGAGACCCGGGCGTGGCCCAGAGGGTGTCCCATGCCAGCGAACGTAGCGAAACCCACCGACCATCGAACGGCACCACCAAAGTATCGGACACGGGTAAAGGACACGCCCGGCCCGGCGTGTCGACGTCCACCGGCGGACGTCGACAACCGAGCGTTTCCCGAACGGACCCCCGGCTCTTGTGCCGGCGGGGTTCGGTCGAGCAGGGCTCGAACCGCAGCGACAGCCCTGCTTGTACATGTCGGAAAACGTTCGTTAACCGTCGGTTGCTGCTCGGGAGGGCCCCGCTGCCGCCGGGATCGCCGCTGAGGTTGGCGGCCTGCCGGTAGAGTCGTTCGGCCTTCTCCTCCTCACCCCGCCGGTTGAACAGGGCGCCGAGGTTGCTCATGCCGCCGGCGTTGCCGAGGCCGGGGCACCGCCAGACCCCTGATCTGCACGCGGTCCAATCATCGCGTTCGACGTGGCACGAGGTTCCGCGTCAGTCCCACCAGAACCGCCACAGCGGGAGACACATGGCCGGCGTCAGGGCCTCGAGAGTTCCGACGCCCTGGAACACGCTGTCCGCGCAATAGAGCACTGCCTCGACCGCGGCAGCCAACGCGTCGTCAGCGTCGGCCGGCGGGTTTAGCACGCGCAGCGTCAACGTGTCGAGCTCGAGCCCGACCAACTCGGCTCCCCACCGACCGGCCCAGCGGTGCAACACGGTGGCATGTGCGTCGCCGAGCATTTCGACGTTCACCGCACCCGCCCAGCCCAATCGACCGGGCACCATCCACCCCGCGGTCGCAGGCACCAGCATCAGTCGATCGAGGCCGCTGCCTACGGCAGCGAGAGCATCCGCCCAATCGAAGGTGTCCGTGTCGTTCTCCTCGACGTCGACCGGCGCGCCGCGCGGCACCTCCCCAAGGAATTCCTCGGCCTGACCGGTCAGCCAGGTCGACCCGTCGCCGACAACCGGACTCTCGGCTGCGTGATCGGACTCGTAGATCGTGTCCGGCGCGGCGAGTAGCGGCCATAGGCCGGTGTGTCGATGTGCCGCCCGCACAGCCGCCCACAGTTCGGCCGCCGGATAGCCGGGTTCTACCGGAACGCTCCACACCGGCCCGCCCGAGGCAACCTCCTGAACGGTCACCATCGCCGGCAGCCGTACACCGTGGGCCGCGAGTGCGCTGACAGGGTCGGACGGGATCGGGACGTGGACCGGAGCTGGCACCGGCCGATCGGGCGGAAAGGGGGGAAACGGCAACGGAGGCGGAGCGCCGGGACTCCGCCTTCGGGAGCGACGGAAGATCATGCGCCGTAGCTTGCCGTACGCGCCAGCGGCGCGGGTGGTTTCGGTCCCGGGGGCCCCGGGTGGTGTGTTGAGAAACGTTCGCTAGTCGACACCCGGGTGAATCGTCAGGCGCGCGCAGCAGCTGTCGTCGCCCCCCCCCGGCGACAGGCGATCCAGGCCCACACGCTCGCAGATCGGGCATCACTGGTCGGATAGTCGCAGTGATAATCGACGCTGTCCGTTTGGCGTCACTTCCTGGAACACGCCGCTGATGCGGGATCCAATGTCGGGCCAGCGCGAGGCATCGCCGACTACAACAAGATCGTCATCTATGAACATCAGGTCGACGACTGCCAAACCTTGCTCGTGATCAAGCTGGACATCTAGCCCCACGGGCGGTGCGTGACAATAATCNNGGAAACGTGACCCCCCGCCGTAGAGCTATCGGTCATTGCACCATGGACCCGGCCACCGGGGCGTCAACGATGTGCCCGGAGCTGGTGCACAGATGAGTCCATCCCCACCGCCTGCCCCCCTCGATCTCGGATGTCGTCCGGCGGCAGCGTACGGATGACCCCCTATGACTGAGACGGTCACCACAGCCCCGGGGCGCCAGGAGCGCCGTAGGCCAGGAGTAGCGGCCGGCGAGCATGGAGACGCCCACGGATCGCTTCGAGACGCGACGCCGAAGGCCGGCGGCCAACGACGGTTGTCCACGTCGGCAGCGGGGGGATGAGCAACGACCCGGCAGCCAAGGCGAGGACTGCAAGACCTATCAGGAACCACGAGAAGCCGCCGCGGTGATGCGCGACCAAAGGCACTGGCCCAGCGAACCAGATGAGTTGCCCAGCGCGGGGCACGGCTGGCCGGTCCAGAGTGCCGCAAGTCGGCGCTCGGAGCTGTGGCATCATCCTGGCGTGGCGGTGGCGATTCGATATACCCGCAACAACATTGCGCGCGGGTGCCATCCGGACGTCGTCACCGACGACAGGTGCTACCTGATCAAGAACGTGCCTCTGATGCGGCTGACGTACCAGGTGCGGCTGCTCACCCACCTTGCCGAGAGTCGCGCCGTGATGCTGGTCATCCGGCTGCCCGCTGGTTCCCGCCTCTCGCGCGATCTGCGCCGATTCGTCCGCGGGCATCGCCTCGTTCGCGTGGAGCGTGGCGGGTAGTGGGGCTGTACCTGTG
>QHCA01000065.1 GCA_003244095.1 Pseudonocardiales bacterium
CCTGGCGATCCACAACATCCCGACCACCGAGGGGCGCCATCAGGCCCTCGACGAAGCGATGCGGGTGCTGCGCCCAGGCGGGCGGCTACTCATCGCCGACTTCCGGTACACCGCCGACTACCACCGCCACCTTGGCCTCGACGCCCAGAGCCGTGGCCTCGGCCCCAGCTACTGGTACGGCGGCCCATGGGCGGCCACCACCCTGCTCAACATCACCAAACGCTGACCCGAACCACCAAAGCGACACGCTCGCAGAAGCGCCCGGTAGCCGATCCTCATACGCGCCACCACCGATTGGTGCGTGAAGTCAGCGGCCGCGGTAGGGATTGGCGGCATAGATGGGGTGTTCGGTGATCTCGCCGCGACGGTACAGCTCGGCCTGCCACGCGTCCCAGGCCCTTTCCAGCTGGGGCGTGGAGGAGGCGGACATCCGTTTCGTGCGACAGAACGTACGGAAGTCCAGGTCCGGTTCGGCGAGACGCCGGCGTCGCTTGGCCCGCCGGTCAGCCAGTGCGCCGGCGGTCCTCAGATCCGCGACGCGTCGAGCGCGGGCCAACTCCTGCACGTCGCTGGCGATGCGCTCCAGGACCGCGATCACCCGATCAAGGTTCACCGCCACGTTGGCGGTGTCTGGCCAGTCCTGGCTCGGACGCAAGTTCACCACGGGCGGGTATCCGCCGGCGTCGAGTCGGGTCAGCCAGCCGGCGGCTTGACGCAGCCACTCCGCCTCGTCATCGAGGCGGTCAGCGATCAGGTCACGCCCGTCCAACTCGGGGTCACCGCCATCGTCGGGGTCCTCGGGCGCGGGCCAGCCGACCTCCCGCAGCTGGCCGAGGGCGACACCGAGACGATCGAGGTCAACGCCGGCCAGGAGCTGGTGTACCCGGGAGGCGGACAACCCGGCGGTTGAGGCCAGCTTGCGAATCGAGACGCCCTGCGACTGGGCAGAGCCAAGAGCCCACTCCCGCTCGCGTTCCGCGCTGCGCAGCCGCCAGGCCGCGCGGGAGACACGGACGTGTTTATCCCGTCAGCCACGAGCTAGCCAGACGAATCGGAGTGGACAACTGAGTGGGGTGCCGCTTCTTGCCAGGCGATCGGAGTGACTGCCCGGGGGGTGTGGGGTCTTGGCCGGTGATTCCGGTGGAATCACTCGGTACACGGTGGTCCGGGCGACGCCGCGGATGCAGGCGATCTCGGTGATCGTGCGCCCCTCGGCCAGTAGCCGGCGGCCGGTCTGGGTCTTCGCCGTCGTCATAACCGGCGGCCGGCCGCCGCGGCGGCCGCGGGCCCGCGCGGCGGCCAGGCCGGCCATCGTCCGCTCGCGGAGCAGCCCGCGCTCGAACTCGGCCAGGCTGCCGAACACGTGCAACAACAGCTGGCCCCCCCGCGGTGGTGGTGTCTATCGACTCCTGGAGCGACCGGAAACCCACTCCCCTGCCGTCGAGGTCGGCGATGGTCTCGATCAGATCGCGCAAGGATCGGCCGAGGCGGTCCAGCCGCCAGACGACCACGACGTCGCCGGGGCGCAGCCGGTCGGACAGCGCCGCCAGCTGCGGCCGGCCGGTCGTCGACCCCGACGCGGTATCGGTGAACATCCGCCAGCAGCCAGCCGCCCTCAGCGCGTCGTGCTGCAACGCTGAGTCCTGCTCCGGGGTGGAGACCCGGGCGTAGCCCAGAGCGTGTCCCATGCCAGCGAACGTAGCGAAACCCGCCGACCATCGGCCGGCACCGCCGGAGTTTCGGACACGGGTAAAGGACGCGCCGCGCCCGGCGTGTCGACGTCCACCGGGCGGACGTCGACAACCGAGCGTTAAGGGTGCAGACCCTCATACTGGCTGGCATGTCCTGGGAGTTCGATTCAGCCTGAATCCACTGCCTCGAATCTTGACGGCCCTGACTGCGCTTGATGATCTTGGTCGTGGATCGGGCGTGGGTGATCGGCCGGTCTGTCCGGCTCTTCCACTTCGGGTCTGGGCTGGTGCTTGCGGCGGCGGTCGGGGTTCAGGCGGGGGTGGGTGGTCCGAGGGTGGCGTCGAACAGTTGGGTCCAGGCCGGTTCCCAGGGCCAGCCGGTGGGTAGGTGTAGCCGGAGCTTGCGGGCGGAGCGCGCGAGTCGGGCTGGCACGTTGATCAGCTGGGCGCGGATGGTGCCGCTGGTGGCGCGGGCGTGGAAGGTGGAGGCGAGGCAGCCGGCGGCGCGGGTGAGGTTGAACGCGATCGCGGCCAGGATGAGCCAGGCGGAGTTGGCCTGGAACGATCCGGAGGGCAAATGGGCGAGCGGGCCCTGCTTGAGGTCGGCGTGGACCTGCTCGATGATTGCGTGGCCGCGGTGGGTCTTCTCGGCCTGGACCAAGATCAGCGGACGGTCGGCGAACACGGCGTGGTAGCGGTAGAGGCTGAACAGCTCCTGCTGACCGGCATCACCGGCGCCGCTGCCGGTGCCAGTCTTCTTCGGGTTGAGGCGTTTGACGCGGCGCACGATCAGCTGGCCTTCGATGTGGTCGGCCTTGGGTCGGCTGGTGAACGCCGTGTAGTTGATCTCGGCGATCTCCGCGTCGCTGATCAGGCGCTGCTCGTCGTCGTCGAAGACCGCGTTCGGGTAGGTGATGGGCGTCCAGTCGTCCTGTTCGATGCGGCCGATCGCCGCCGAGGGCGGGATTCGTCCGGGCTGTGATGGAGGACCGCACCATCGCCCGGCGGGCCGCGGCGATCACGTCGTAGGAGTAGAAGGCACTGTCGGCGCGCAAGATGATCAGCCCGGTGCCGCCGGGGCCACCGGCCCCGGCGGCCTTCGCCGCGGTCAGGGCCTCCGCGACGAGCTTCGCCGCGCCGCGGGCGGAGTTCGTGCTGCCCTTGCGGAGCCGGGCCGCGCAGATCACCGATGCCGACAAGGGTGTGCTCAGGGTCGCGATCAGCGCGTTCAGGCCCTTCACGCCGCTGTAACCGAAGCCGGCGCCTTGCTTGGCATGGCCGTAGGTCGCCTTCACGGTGTCATCGACGTCGACGTAGGCGACCTGATCGGCGCCGGCCAGCAACGGTGTCCGGTGGGCGGGCTCGGCGAGCATCGCGGTCGCGACATTGTCGAGCTGCCGGACGTGGCCGAAGGTGAAGGTCCGCAGGAACGTCCCGAGCGTCGAGGGGGGCCGGACCCCGGCGAACAGCCGGCCCATGCCGCCGTGCCGGAGCAGGTCCATCCCATCGATGCTGTCCGCGCCAGCGACCATCCCGGCGACCAGGGCGGGGATCTTCAGGTGCGCGTTCACCCCACCCAGCGCGGGCAGCGTGAGCCTGCTGGCGACCAGGTCGGTCAGGCCACACCGCTCGGACAGCACGACCACCGGCGGCAGGCCCGCGCAGGACACCAGATTCGGATCGTCGAACACCGCAGAGACGTTGCCGAGCGTGTGAGAAACTTGCATCCTGCGGATGCTCCTTCTGGGTAGGTCGAAAGTGACTGTCGCAAGCCACATTCTCCTTACACAGCGGGGCATTCGTCCGTTACGACAGGCAGCAACCCCTTACCTCATCGGTAGGGTCGGGAGCTGGCTCGGTGGCGATGTGGCGGTAGGTCGCGAAGCCATGGTGACTGGGCGGTTTCCCGTCGCGTCGTTGCGAGTCCAGGCCGCTCGGTATCCCCACGGTGGCCGACAGGGTGGTGATGGCGGCGGCGAAGATCGTGCTTGAGTCGGTCTTCGAGGCCGACTTCGCACCGGTGAGTTTCGGGTTCCGCCCGAAACTGTCGGCCCAGCAGGCCCTGGAGGTCGTGCGTGTTGCGGCGAACCAAGGCCGGGTGTGGGTGCTCGATGCTGACATCAAGGCATGCTTTGACCGCATCGACCACGACGCGCTGATCGCCCAGGTGCAGCGGCGCGTGGTGGACCGGCGGATGGTCAAGCTGCTGCGGGGTTGGCTTCGGGCGGGGGTGTTCGAGGGCGGGATCGTCTCGCAGGTCGAGGCGGGAACCCCGCAGGGCTCACCGAT
>QHCA01000066.1:0-4851 GCA_003244095.1 Pseudonocardiales bacterium
CGGACAGCAGCACCTGGTCGGCGGTCTTGAAGGCGTCCATGACGCTGACGTGCTTGTCGCCGATCTGCAGCAGGCGGTCGTTGGGGATGACGATCAGGGTGTCGCACTCGTCGCGGAGATTCTCTATGCCGAGCTCGGCCTGGGCGGCCCGCCTCTTGCCCTCGAAGGAGAACGGTCGGGTGACCACACCGATGGTGAGCGCGCCGAGCTTACGCGCCATGGATGCCACGATCGGCGCACCGCCGGTGCCCGTGCCGCCACCCTCACCCGCGGTCACGAAGACCATGTCGGCGCCCTTGAGTACCTCTTCGATCTCGTCGCGGTGGTCCTCGGCCGCCTGCTTGCCGACGTCGGGATTGGCGCCCGCACCGAGCCCCCGGGTGAGCTCCCTGCCGATGTCGAGCTTGACGTCGGCATCGCTCATCAACAGCGCCTGCGCGTCGGTGTTGATCGCGATGAACTCGACGCCCTTGAGCCCCACCTCGATCATCCGGTTGACGGCGTTGACGCCGCCGCCGCCGATTCCGACGACCTTGATCACCGCGAGATAGTTGTGCGGAGGAGTCATTCGGAGGGACCTTTCCTAGAGGTGGATCGTGAGTGGCGGGTGGGGTTCGGCGGACCCTCACCCTCAGGTAGAGCCTTATAGTTATGTCAACCTAGGCCGACTTGCTGGACGCTATGTGCGGCCCGCAAGGAGGTCAAGAACGTCGGCGGCGTGTCAGAAAAGCCCTGCAGAAAGACGGAGTGCGCCCGCGCGCCCAACGCCGCCGGCGTGATCAGCGGATCGTCACCAGGCCGGGTGAGCTGACGTCGATGTGGCGGCCGCTGCGCCGCAACAGCACCCGCACGACCGCCACTTTGGGGGCGCCGTCGTGGGCATCGCCCCACAGCACGTCGCGGCCACCGTGCAGCCGCAGGGTCACCTGCTCGGCGGTCGGAGCGGCGACCACGTCGAGAATGGCTCGGAGATCGGCCGGCAGCGTACGCAGAACCGCCAGCGCGGCCACCGTCGCCGGGTCCGCCGGGCCCGGCCTGGCCACCTCGATGACTCCGGCGCCGGCCGGGGCGGTCGCGACGGTCCGGAACAGCACCCCCGACGCATCGAGGAGGACGAACCGGCCGGCCCGAGCGACGACGGCCACCGCCACCCGTTCCCTGACTACGAGCCGCACCGACGTCGGCCACGACCGCACCACGTCGACGGAGGCGACATCGGGCAGGGCGGCGAGCACCCTCTGCCGGATCGGCGCCGGGTCGAGCAGCACCATCGGCGTGCCGACCGGCACCTGTGCGGCGGCCAGCACCGCCGGCGCGGACACGGCGTGGTTGCCGGTCACGCGGACCGTCCGCACCGAGAGCAGATCGGTGCCGACCGCGACATAGGCAGCGCCACCGACCAGGGTGATCACGAGGAGGACAACGATGACCAGCCGGCCGCTGCGCCAACGGCGCCGCCGGGCGGCCGCCCGGAACCGGCGCGCCGACGACGCGGTCAGTGTCGTGGTCACGACGAGGTCAGTGTCGTGGTCACGACGAGGTCCGCGCATCGAGCAGGTCGAGCACCTCGGGCCCGATCATGGTCACGTCGCCCGCGCCCATGGTCACGACGAGATCGCCCGGCCGGGCGCGGCCGGCCACGTCGCCGGCCACCGCCGACCAGGACGGCTGCACCTGCACCCGCGCCGGTGGCAGCGGCACGTGGGCGGCGACCAACGACCCGGTCACGCCGGGCACCGGGTCCTCGCGGGCGCCGTACACGTCCATCACCACGACCTCGTCGGCCAGCCCGAGCGCCACCCCGAACTCCCGCGCGAAGGCCTGCGTACGGCTGTAGAGGTGCGGCTGGAACGCCACGATCAGCCGCCCTCCCCCCGCGACGACACGAGCCGTCCGCAGCTGGGCGGCCACCTCGGTCGGGTGGTGCGCATAGTCGTCGAACACCCGCACTCCCCCGGCCGAGCCCTTGAACTCGAACCGCCGCCGCACGCCGGTGTAGGCGGCGAGGCCCTCGATCAGCAGGCCGGCCGGCTGGCCGAGCCGGATGCCGGTCAACAGGGCCGCGGCGGAGTTGAGCGCCAGGTGCCGGCCGGGCACGGCGAGCCGCACGTCGCCGATGACCGACCGGTCGAGCACGGCCCGGTAGGAGGTGCCGCTGGGCCGGGTGACGACCTCTTCCAGGCGCAGGTCGGCGGAGGCCGCCGTGCCGTAGGTGTAGCTCGGCACGGCGAGACCCCTGGCGTGCGCTACCAGGGCGGCGGAGCCAGGATCGTCGGCACACCCGACGAGGAAACCCGCCGGCCCCAGCCGGCCGGCGAACTCCTCGAAGGCCGCGACATAGGCCTCGACCGTCCCGTGGAAGTCGAGGTGGTCGGCCTCGACGTTGGTCACGACGGCCGCCACCGGCGACAGCAGGAGGAACGACCCGTCGCTCTCGTCGGCCTCCGCGACGAACAGCGCACCGGTCCCGTGGTGGGCGTTGGAGCCCGCGTCGTTGAGGTCGCCGCCGATGGCGAAGGAGGGGTCGGCCCCGCAGTGCTGCAGGGCGACGGTCAGCATCGAGGTCGTGGTGGTCTTGCCGTGCGTACCCGCCACGGCGACCCCCCGGCGGCCGGCCATCAGGGCGGCCAGGGCAGCGGCCCTGGGGAGCACCCGCAGGCCGCGGCGGCGGGCCTCGGCCAGCTCGGGATTGACCTCCCGGATGGCCGAGGAGACGACGACGGTGTCGGCGGCACCGACCTGGTCGGCGGCGTGCCCCACCCACGCGGTCGCGCCGAGAGCACGCAGCGCGCTGAGCGTGGTCGACTCGCGGGCGTCGCTGCCCGAGACGGGGACGCCGCGGGCCAGCAGGATCCGGGCGATGCCGCTCATCCCCGCGCCGCCGATGCCCACGAGGTGCACCCGGCCGAGGTCCTCGGCGGTCGTCGGCTGTCCCGCCGGCCGTACGCTCACCGGCCGGTCGCCTCTCGGACCAGCTCGGCCAGTGCCGTGTCACCGTCGCGCCGCCCGGCGAGGGCGGCCGCCTTGGTCATCCGGCCGAGGGCCGCGTCGTCGGTCAGCACGGGCAGCAGCGTGTCACGGATCCACGCCGGGCTGAGGTCGGCGTCGTCGACCAGCAGCCCGCCACCGGCGTTGACGACGGGCAGGGCGTTGAGCCGCTGCTCGCCGTTGCCGTGCGGCAGAGGGACGTAGGCCGCGGGCAGGCCCACCGCGGTCAGCTCGGCCACGGTCATGGCCCCGGCCCGGCAGAGGGCCAAGTCCGCCGCGGCGTAGGCCAACTCCATCCGGTCGACGTACGGCAGGACCACGTAGGGCGGCCCGCCCGGGACGGCGGTGACCTCGACGGTGTTCTTCGGCCCGCTGACGTGCAGGACCTGCACGCCGGCCGCGCCGAGGTCGACCGAGGCGCCGGACGCGGCGAGGTTCAGCGACCGGGCACCCTGCGAGCCTCCGCTGACCAGCAGGCACGTCCCGTCCGCGGCCAGGCCCAGCTCCGCGCGGGCCTGGTCCCGGTTGGCGACGCGGTCGAGGCCGCTGATCGCCGTGCGCAACGGCATCCCCACGAAGCGGCCGTGCGGCAACGGGATCGACTCGGCACCAAGCGCGACGAAAGCGGTGAGCCGGGCGCCGATCCGGTTGGCCAGCCCCGGGCGCTGGTTGATCTCGTTGACGACGATCGGCGTGCGCCGTCGCCGGGCCGCGAGATAGGCGGGCAGCGCGACGTACCCGCCGAAGCCCACGACCACGTCCGCTTCGACCTCGTCGAGCACGGCCCGGACGGACCGGACCGCGCCGCGCACCCTGCCGGGCAGGCGCAGCAGGTCGAGGGTGGGCCGCCGGGGCAACGGCACGGCAGGAACCAGCCGCAGGTCGTAGCCCCGGGCCGGCACCAGCCGGGCCTCGAGGCCACGGGCCGTGCCCAGCGCAGTGATCCGCACGTCCGGATCGATCCGGCGCAGCGCGTCGGCGAGGGCCAGGGCGGGCTCGATGTCGCCGGCCGACCCTCCCCCGGCCAGCACGACCGAACGCAAGGAGGTCATCGGCGGCGCGGCGGGGGGGTGCGCTGCTTGGGTGTCCTCGCTGGCGGGGCCTCCGGTGCGGGCAGCCGCAGCAGCCGCGACCACGTGGTCGGGCCGCGGGCGGCGATCGCCGCGGCGGCTCGTGGCTCGGCCCGCGCGAAGGACGCCAGCATCCCCACCACGAACATGGTCAGGACGAGCGACGTTCCGCCGAAGGAGATCAGCGGCAGCGGGATGCCGGTGACCGGCAGCAGGCCGACCACGTAGCCGACGTTGATGATGGACTGCCCGATCAGCCACGCCATCACCGATCCGGCCACCAGCCGGGCGAACGGGTCGGCGGTGCGCCGCGCGATGCGCAGTCCGGCGTAGGCGAAGACGGCGAACAGCGCCAGGACGACGAGGGCACCCATCAGGCCAAGCTCCTCGCCGATGATGGCGAAGATGTAGTCGGTGTAGGCGTTCGGCACGTTCCACTTGCCGCTGCTGCCACCGAGGCCGACCCCCCACCAGCCGCCCGAGGACAGCGAATAGATGCCCTGCACGGCCTGGAAACCGGTGTGCTGCGGGTCGTCGAAGGGGTGCAGGAAGGACGTCACGCGCGCCATCCGGTAGGGCTCGACCGCGATCACGACCGCGACCAGCCCCGCCAGGACGGCGCACAGCAGTCCGAACATCCGCAGCGGGGCGCCGAGGAAGAACAGCAGGGACAGCACCACCGTGATCAGGCACAGCGTGGTGCCGAGGTCGGGCTCGAGCATGACGAGCACGAACTCCAGCGTGGCCACCGGCAGCAGCGGCACCACCAGGTGCTTCCACCGGGTGAGCAGCG
>QHCA01000066.1:4906-17312 GCA_003244095.1 Pseudonocardiales bacterium
GAGGGCTGCAGCCACAGCGGGCCCAGGTCGAGCCAGCGGGTCGAGCCGCGGACGGTGACACCGATCCCGGGTACGAGGACCAGCAGCATCATCGCGACGGAGAGCAACAGCGTCGGGTAGGCCAGCATCCGGTAGGTGCGCACGCGCAGCCGCAGACCTAGCCAGAGCGCGGGCAGGCCGAGTGCCACCCAGACCAGTTGACGGCGGAAGATGTCGTACGGCGTGCCGGTCGAGACGTAGGACTTGACGCTCGACGCGGACAGCACCATGACCAGCCCGAGCAGCAGCAGCAGGCCGGCGCTGCCCAGCAGCAGGTAGTACGACGCCAGCGGCCGGTCGAGCCAGCGCGGATTGGCCGGTCGGGCACCGCCGCGCCGGCCGCTCGGGTCGGTCTGGCCCGGGCGTGGCACGGTGGTCGGCGCACTCACGCCTCCCCCAGGGCGCGGACGGCCTGGACGAACGCCGCGCCACGTGCCGCGTAGTCGGAGAACATGTCCATCGACGCCGCGGCGGGTGCGAGCAGCACGACGTCGCCGGGCCGGGCCAGCCGGCTCGCAACCGCTACGACGTCTGCCATGGCTCCATCGTCGGTCCTGCCGACCTCCACCACGGGGACGTCGGGGGCGTGTCGCGCGAGAGCCCGGGCAATCACCGCCCGGTCGGCGCCCATGAGCACGACGCCGGCCAGCCGCCCGGCGACCTCGGCGACGAGGTCATCGACGTCGGCGCCCTTGAGCAGGCCGCCGGCGACCCACACCACCCGGTCGTAGGCAACCAGGGACGCGGCGGCCGCGTGCGGGTTGGTGGCCTTGCTGTCGTCGACGTAGGTGATGCCGTCGACGGCTCCGATCCGGGTGTTGCGGTGCGGGCCGGCCTCGAATCCGGCCAGTCCGGCGGAAACGGCACTCGGCGGCACGTCGTAGGCGAAGGCCAGCGCGGCGGCGGCCAGGGCGTTGGCGACGTTGTGCGGACCGGTCACGGGCAGGCCGGCAACCGTGGCGAACGCCCCGTGGCCGAACGCCCGGTCGACCAGCGTGCCGTCGACCACGCCGAGTTGGCCGTCGGCCGGCTCGCCCAGCGTGTAGGCGGCGCCAGGGAGGTCACCGGAGAGCCGGACCGACCAGGCGTCGTCGGCGTTGCGGACGGCGAACGTACCAGGGGCCCAGATCTTGGCCTTGGCGGCCGCGTAGGCCGCCAGCGAGCCGTGCCAGTCGAGATGGTCCGGCGCGAGGTTGAGGATGGTCGCCGCCGCCGGCGCGACGGTCGACGTCCAGTACAACTGGAAGGAGGACAGCTCGACGGCCAGCACGTCGTAGGGCTCGAGGCCCACCACCGCCCCGACCAGCGGACGCCCGACATTGCCGGCGGCGACCGCACGCAGGCCCGCCGCGCGCAGCATCCCGGCGAGCATCTCGACGGTGGTGGTCTTGCCGTTCGTACCCGTGATCGCCAGCCAGGGGGCGGCCGGCCGGCCGGAGACGGGGGACGACCGCAGCCGCCAGGCCAGCTCGATCTCGCCGATCACCTCGACCCCCCGGGCGGCCGCGTCCCGCAGCAGCGGGTTGTCGGGCCGCCAACCCGGTGAGGTGACCACCTGGTCGATGCCGGCCGGCAGCGCCGCCAGCCCGACCGTCACCTTCGCGCCAAGCGCGGAGAGCGCCTCGGTGCGGGCAGAGAGCGCCCGGTCGGTCACGGTGACCCGGGCACCGAGCCGGAGCAGCACCTCCGCGACGGCGGCACCGGCGACGCCCGCCCCCGCGACGAGGACCGACCGATCCGAATAGGAGACAGTCATCCCCTCTGGCCGGTGACGAAGTCGGCGTAGAACAGGCCGAGCCCGGCGGCCACGCCGATGCCGGCGATGATCCAGAAGCGGATGACGATCGTCACCTCGCCCCACCCGGCCAGCTCGAAGTGGTGCTGCAGTGGCGCCATCCGGAACACCCGGCGCTTGGTCAGCTTGAACACCGCCACCTGCACGATCACCGACACGGTGATGATCACGAACAGGGCGCCGACGACGACCAGTAGCATCTCGGTGCGGGTGAGGATGGCCAGGCCGGCCAGCAGGCCGCCCAGGGACAGCGAGCCGGTGTCGCCCATGAAGATGCGGGCCGGCGAGCCGTTCCACCACAGGAATCCGAAGCAGGCGGCCGCCGCGGCGAAGGCCACCATGCCCAGGTCGACTCCGTCGCGGATTGCGTAGCAGTGCGGCGGCAGCGGGCCGCCCGGCACGCACTGGTGCCGGAACTGCCAGAAGGAGATGAGTGTGTAGGTGATGAACACCATGACGGCGGTGCCGGTCGCCAGGCCGTCGAGCCCGTCGGTGAGGTTCACCGCGTTCGAGGCGGCCGTGACGATCAGGTAGGCCAGGATGATGAACCCCACCGCGCCCAGTGGCAGCCAGGAGATGTCGCGGGCGAAGGACAGGTGGGTGGATGCGGGCGCGACGCCGTTGTCGTTCTTGAACTGCAGGGCCAGCACGCCGAACACGAGCGCGATGACGAGCTGCGCGATCAGCTTGGCCTTGGTGTCCAGGCCCAGGCTGCGTTGCTTGCGCACCTTCGTGTAGTCGTCGACGAAACCCACCGCACCGAGGGCGATGAACAGCCCGAGCAGGAGCAGCGCGCTCGCCGTCGGGCCGCGATCCTCCGCCGTCGACGCGCTGCTCTGCACGAGGGACAGCAGCACCAGGGTCAGGTGCGCCACCGCGTACCCCAGGACGGTTGCCGCGATGATGATCAGCCCGCCCATCGTCGGCGTGCCGCGTTTGGTCTGGTGCGTGGTGGGCCCGTCTGCCCGGATCTCCTGGCCGATGCCACGCCGGGTGAAGACCCGGATCGCCCACGGGGTGCCGAAGATCGAGATCAGGAAGCTGACCAGCCCGGCGACGAGGATGAACTTCACGCGCTGTCCTCCAGCAGGGCCAGGGCGAGGCGCTCCAGGCCGGCCGCCCGGGAGGCCTTCACCAGGACCACGTCCGGCGGCCGGAGTTCGGCATGCAGCAGCCGCAGGGCGGCGTCGATGTCGGGCACGTGCGAGGACTCCCTTTCCGAGCGTCCGGCCTGTACGGCACCAGCATGCACGCCCGATGCCAGCGGGCCGACCGCGACGAGCCGGTCGACGCCGAGGTCGTTGACCAGCCGGCCCAGCGCGCGGTGTTCCGGGCCGGCCCGGTCACCCAGCTCGGCCATCTGCCCCAGCACCGCCCACGTGCGCCGCCCCCCGCCCATCGCCGCCAGCGCGCGCACGGCGGCGGCCATCGACTCGGGATTGGCGTTGTAGGCGTCGTTGACGACGGTCACCCCGTCGGCCCGCTCGGTGACCTCCATGCGCCAGGGGCTGACCGCGCGTACGCCGCCCAGTGCGGCGGCGACGTCGGCCAGCCCGAGGCCCAGCTCCAGCGCGACGGCGACGGCGGCCAGGCTGTTGGCGACCGCATGCTCACCGAACAGCGGCAGCCGCACCGCCGCCTGCTCCCCCGCCGCGTGCAGCGTGTACGAGGGCCGGCCGCGCTCGTCCAGCCGTACGTCGGTGGCCCGCACGTCGGCGTCGGCCGCCCGGCCGGTGAGCACGACACGGGCGGCGGTGGCTCCCGCCATGGCCCGTACGCGGGGGTCGTCGGCGTTGAGGATCGCCACCGCGTCCGGACCCAGGCCGGCCACCAACTCCGCCTTGGCCTGCGCGACGACCTCCACCGAGCCGAAGTCCCCGATGTGGGCGGTCCCGATGTTGAGCTCCACGGCGATCTGCGGCCGGGCGACCGCGCAGAGGGCGGCGATATGGCCCAGGCCGCGCGCGCTGTACTCCAGCACGAGATAGCGGGTCTCGGCGTTCGCCAGAAGGACGGTGTACGGGTGGCCGATCTCGTTGTTGAACGAGCCGGGCGGGGCAACGGTCGGGCCGAGCCGGGGCAGCAACTGCGCGATGAGGTCCTTGGTGGAGGTCTTGCCGCTGGACCCGGTGACCCCGACGACGGTGATCTGCGGCAACCGCCGCAGCACGGCGCGCGCCAGGAGCGACAGGGCGGCCAGCACGTCATCGACGATCACGGCAGGTACGCCGACCGGTCGCGCCGCCAGCACGGCGGCGGCGCCGGCCGCGCTCGCCGCGCCCGCGTGGTCGTGGCCGTCGGTCCGCTCCCCGGGCAGGGCGAGGAACAGGTCACCGGCCCCGGCCAGCCGGGAGTCGAAGACCACCCCACCGGTGATCATCGCGCCGGGGTCGGGGGCGTCGGCGAGCCGGCCGCCGGTGACGGCGGCCAGCTCGGCCAGGCTCAGCGGGATCACCCCGCCGCCTCGTCGAGCAGGCCGGCGACGACGGCGCGGTCGTCGAAGGGGTGCACCACGCCCCCGATGTCCTGACCCTGCTCGTGGCCCTTGCCGGCGATGAGCACCGTGTCGCCGGCCTCGGCCAGCCCGATGGCGACCGCGATCGCCGCCCGCCGGCCGCCGACGTCCAATGGCCGTGCCGGGCCCACCCGGCGGGCACCCTCGACGATCCCGGCGCGGATCTCGGCCGGGTCCTCGGAGCGAGGGTTGTCGTCGGTGACGACCACGAGGTCGGCGCCCCGCGCCGCGGCCGCACCCATCAGCGGGCGTTTCGCCCGGTCACGGTCGCCGCCCCCGCCGAGGACGATGATCAGCCGCCCCCGCGTCATGGGGCGCAGCGCGGCCAGTGCGCCGGCAATCGCCTCGGGAGTGTGGGCGTAGTCGACGACGACCCGGAATCCCTGCCCGCGGTCGACCTGCTCCATCCGGCCGGGGACGTCGAGGGCCGCGGTCCCGCGGACCGCGTCGGCGAGCGGCACCCCGACGGTCACCAGGGCGGCGATCGCCAGCAGCGCGTTGGCGACGCTGAACGCGCCGGGGCTGCGCACCGAGGCGGCCGCCTGCGTACCGCCCGGGCCGTGCACCCGGAAGCCCGGCGCCCCCGTGCGTCCATGGTCGATGCCGGTGGCCCGCCACGTCGCGCCCGGCTCCCCCTCGGCCGACACGGTGACCGTCGCCGGCCGGACCAGCCGGCGGCCGTACGGGTCGTCGATGTTGACGACCTCGTGAGCGCAGCGGCCGTCGAACAGTGCCGCCTTGGCCGCGAAGTAGGTGTCGAGGTCGCCGTGGAAGTCCAGGTGGTCCTGGGAGAGGTTGGTGAACAGGCCGGCCGTGAACCGCGTGCCGTCGACCCGGTGCAGCGCGAGCGCGTGACTCGACACCTCCATCGACACGGCGTCCACCCCGCGCTCGCGCATCACGGCGAACAGCGCCTGCAGATCGGTTGCCTCGGGTGTCGTCCGCACACTGGACACGCGCTCCCCTGCGATCCGGGTGTCGATCGTGCCGACCAGCCCGGTGACGTGGCCGGCCGCCCGCAGGCCCGCGTCGAGCAGGTACGCCGTCGTGGTCTTGCCGTTCGTACCCGTCACGCCCAGGACCGTCAGGTACGCCGACGGGTCGCCGTAGACCCAGGCCGCGATCTCCCCGAGCACCGCCCGCGGATCGTCGACCACGACGACCGGCACCCCGATCCCGTCCGTGAACCCCGGCCCGGTCGGGTCGGTGAGCACCGCCACGGCGCCGGCCTGCACGGCGTCGGCGGCGAACCGGGCGCCGTGCGTGCGCGCGCCCGGCAGCGCCGCGTAGAGGTCGCCCGGGCGCACGCCATGGCTGTCATGGGTGATGCCCGTGATCGGCCCGCCGGCGCCGGTTGCGGCCTCGGGCGCCGGGCGACCGAGCCGCTCGGCGAGCTCCGCCAGGCGTCGGCGCGGCGGGCGCTCGGGGCGCAGCGTTGCGTAGGCCGACACGGCGAGCCAGCCTACCGAGTCCTCAGTCGCCGGGCCGCGCCGCGGCAAGGAACAGCTCGGGCGGCGCCTTGCCCTCCGGCGGCACCCGGTAGTGCCGCAGGAGGTAGCCCATCAGCTCCTGGAACACCGGGCCGGACACGGCGCCACCGACACCGTTCGGGGCGTGCACGAACACCGCGACGACGTATCGCGGGTTCGCCGCCGGTGCCATCCCGATGAAGGAGGTGACGTTGCCCTGGGTGTAGTGCCCGTTCTCGACCCGCTGCCCGGTGCCGGTCTTGCCCGCCACGACGTAACCAGGGATCGCGGCGCTCTTGCCGGTCGCGTGCTTGCTCGTGATGGCCGACAGGTCGGTACGCATGATCGCCGCGACCTCGGGCGACACCACCCGGGTGGCCTTCGGCCGGGGCGCTGCCACGAAGTCCCCGTCCGCGGTCTTGAACCCGCGGACCAGGCTCGGCGTGAGCCGCAGGCCGTTGTTGGCGATCGTGGCGTAGACCACCGCCATCTGCAGCGGGGTCACGGCCACGCCGAGCCCGATCGGGATGCCGCCGTAGGACGGGCCCGACCACTTCGAGGGCGGCTGCACGATGCCGGGGCTCTCGCCCGGGAAGTCCAGGCCGGTCTTGGAGCCGAGGCCGAACTTGCGCTGGTAGTCGTACACTCCCTGGGCGCCGAGCCGGTCGGCGATCTCGATGGTCCCGACGTTGCTGGACTGCGCCAGGATGCCCATGAGCGTGATGCCGACGGTGCCGTGCTTGTGGGTGTCGCGGAACGTCTTGCCACCCTTGGTGATCGTCGGCGGGACGGTCATCACCGTGTTGCCGTCGATGACGCCGGCCTGCAGCGCCCCGGAGATCGTGACGGCCTTGTGGATCGAGCCGGGCTCGACCACGTTGGACACCGCCGCGTTGCCCAGCGCCGTAGCGGGCGCGACCGCCGGGTTGCCGGCATCGAACGTCGGGTAGCTGGCCATCGCCATGACCTGAAACGTCTTGACGTCGAGGACCACGGCCGATCCGGTGTAGGCGCCGGTCTGCTTCATCCGCTCCGACAGGGCCTGCTGCGCGACGAACTGCAGGTCGCGGTCGAGAGTCAGCTGTACGGACCGGCCGGGCACCGCGGGCACGGTCCGCTCCAGGTCACTGGGCATCGCCTGGCCGCCCGGCGCCGTCTGGTAGTCGTGCACGCCCGCCTTGCCGCGCAGCACGGTGTCATAGCGGCTCTCGATCCCGGCCAGTCCCGTCCCGTCGCGCCCGACGAAGCCGATGACGTTGGCCGCCAGATCGTGCCCGGGCACCTCCCGCTGGCTCTCCGGCTGGGTACCGATACCGGCCAGCTTCAGGTTGACCACTGCCTGGGCCGCCTCCGGGAGCATGGCCCGCTTGAGGATCACGAACCGTCCCGGCTTCGTCAGCTGCGTCAGCAGCGTCGGCTGGTCGACACCCAGCGGCGCGGCCAGCCGGGCGGCGGTGGCGGCAGGGTCGACCACCAGCGTCGGGTCGGCGAAGACGGTCCGCGCCGCGACGGTGCGGGCCAGGATGTTGCCGTCCCGGTCGAGGATGTCCCCCCGCTGGGCGGGCAGGACCACGGTACGCAGGCGCAGGCGCTCGGCTTGGCTGGCGTACGCCGTGCCGTCGAGGCCCTGCAGTTGCACGAGCCGGCCGCCGATGACGGCGAACAGGACGAGCACCGCGACCAGGCCGAACTGCAGGCGCTTGCCCGGGCTGCCGAGCCGCACCGCGCGCCGGCGCGCTCGGCGGGCCGGCGTCGAGCGGCGCGCCTGGGTTGCGCGACGGGCCTGCGCCGCCCGGCGGGCCTGGGTTGCGCGACGGGCCTGCGCCGCCCGGCGGGCCTGGGCACCGGTCCGCGGCTGTGCCTGACGACGAGTGGCCCCCTCCTGTCCGACCCTGGCCGGCTGACCGGCGCGGCCGCGCGGCGGCGTCACGGGATCACCGCGATCACCGCGGGCTCGGCTGGGGGGCCGGGGCGGGGAACGGCGCTGTCGCGGCCGGCTTCGGCGTGCGCGCAGCCGCCGCTGGCGCGGCTGCCGAAGGCTTGGGCGAGGCGAGGCGGATCGGTACCGGCGACGTGGCCGGCTCCGGCACCCCGAGCACCTTGCCGTCGCTGAGGCGAATGAAGGCCGGGCTGCCGGCGGGCACCATGCCCATCGCCCGGGCGCGGGCCGCCAGCGCGGTGGGCGCCTCGAGTGCATCGATGTCGCGCTGCAACTGCTGCTGCTGCAGGTCCAGTGCGTTGCCGCGCTGCTGCAGCGTGTGCAGCTGGAAGGAATCCTCGGCGATCACCGTGTTGAGCAGGAGCAGCCCGAGCAGGCCAGCCGCCAGCAGTCCCACGACCAGCGCCACGAACGGCGCGCGTGGTGCTTGCAAGGACCGCGGTGGCACCACCCGCAGCGATGGCGCGGATTTCCCACCCGGCGCCGGCTGCGGCCGGGGACGGACGGCGGGCAGCCGCGCCGGGGCAGTCATGCCGCCACCGCCGTACGAGCGGCGGCCCGCAACCGGGCCGAGGCGGCCCGCGGGTTGCCGACCACCTCGTTGTCGCCGGGCTTCTCGGCACCGCGGGTGAGCAGGCGCAGGATCGGTTCGGACCCGGGCAGCACGACCGGCAGGCCGGGCGGTGTCCGGTTCGCAGCACCCTGCGCGAACGCCCGCTTGACCATCCGGTCCTCGAGTGAGTGGTATGACAGCACCGCGATCCGGCCGCCCGGCCGGAGCCGGTCGATCGCCAGGGGCAGGACGGTCCGCAGGGCATCGAGCTCTCCGTTGACCTCGATCCGCAGCGCCTGGAAGGCGCGCTTGGCCGGGTGCCCTCCGGTGCGCCGGGTCGCGGCCGGAATCGCGTCCCGCACCAGTTCGGCCAGCCGGGCGCTGGAGGTGAGCCGGCCCCCCGCGCGCTCGCGCCCGATGGCCGCGGCAACCCGCCCGGCGAACCGCTCCTCGCCGTACTCCCGCAGGATGCGGGCCAGCTCGGCCACCGGGTAGTCGTTGACGACGTCAGCGGCGGACAGGCCCGTCGTGGGGTCCATCCGCATGTCCAGCGGCGCATCCTTGGCGTAGGAGAAGCCGCGGCCGGCGTCATCGAGTTGCAACGAGGAGACGCCGAGGTCGAACAGCACACCGTCGACCTCTGCCAGCCCCAGCTCGGCGAGCACCGACGGCAGGCGGTCGTACCCGGAATGCACCAGCCGCACCCGGTCGCCGAAGCCGCTCAGGCGCTCGCCGCTGCGGCGCAGGGCCTCGGGGTCCTTGTCGAGACCGACCAGCGTGAGCCCGGGATGGGCCGACACGAGCGCCTCGGCGTGCCCACCGAGCCCCACGGTCGCGTCGAGCATGACCGCCGACGTGCCCTCGAGGGCCGGCGCAAGGAGGGCGAGGACGCGACCGAGCAGGACCGGCACGTGTGCCTGGCCCTGACTGCGCTCCTGGCCCTGCTCTGACATCTCGACCCTTCTGACTGATCTTGATCTCGCTGTGATGTGGCGTGCTGCCAGCTCCCGGTTCGCTGCCGCTCCTGACACCGGGGAAGGTGCGTCAGGGCGGAGCGGACCGAGAGCTCGCAGCACGCCGGCTGCGTTTGCGCCCAGGCCCTGCCCGAATTACAGGACTCCGGGCAGCACCTCCTCCGACAGGTCGGAGAAGGCCTGCTCCTGCTCGGCCTCGTAGGCCTGCCACGCGGCCGTGTCCCAGATCTCCAGCCGGGTGTTCTGGCCGATGACCACGCACTCCCTGGTCAGGCCCGCGTACGTGCGCAGGGCCGGAGGGACCGTGATCCGGCCCTGCTTGTCCGGCGTCTCGTCGGAGGCACTGGCGAAGAAGACGCGGGTGTAGTCCCGGACGGCCCTGGCCGTGACCGGCGCCTCCCGCAGCCGCTCGGTGATCCGGCTGAACTCGGCGAGCGGGAACACATAGAGGCAACGCTCCTGGCCCTTGGTGATGACCACGCCAGCGGCGAGTTCCTCGCGGAACTTCGCCGGCACGAACAACCTGCCCTTGTCGTCGAGGCGAGGCGAATGCGTGCCGAGAAACATCGCCTCCACCTCCCCTCTGCGTTTGCGCCCAGCGCGGGCCACCAGTACGGTTTCCTCCACTGAGCGCCACCGTACTCCACTTTGCTCCACCCGGCTGCAGATCCGCCAGTTTTGGAGCCACGACGCCCCCATGGAGCGGCTTCTCGTACCCGGAGCTTCTCGGCGGCAGGGAATGCGGCGAGCGCGCGAGGCGTCTCTGCATCGAGCGGCAGGCCGGGCCACGCATCCGTTCGGTAACGGTGAAATGGATCTACTGACCCTGGCAGGGGCAAGACGCGCGAAGATGCGGCACGATGTTGGAGTTGACCCAGCCGCGTAGGAGGAGTCGTTGGTGACGCACAGCGCACTAGAGAATGTCGACGACACCGCCACCACCCTCGACGGTCTCCTGCAGGCCGCCGGCCGCATCATCAGCAACATCGAGCGCGTCATCGAGGGCAAGAGTGAGGCCGTCCGGCTCGCGCTGGCAGTCATGCTGGCTGAGGGACACCTGCTGATCGAGGACGTCCCCGGCGTCGGCAAGACCAAGCTCGCCAAGGCGCTGGCGCGCTCGATCGACTGTTCAGTGCGCCGGATCCAGTTCACCCCCGACCTGCTGCCCAGCGACGTCACAGGCGTCTCGGTCTACAACCAGGAGACCCGCGACTTCGAGTTCAAGCCGGGTGCGGTGTTCGCCAACCTCGTCGTCGGCGACGAGATCAACCGCGCATCTCCGAAGACGCAGTCGGCCCTGCTGGAATGCATGGAGGAGCGACAGGTCACCGTCGACGGCGTCACCTACGAGTTGCAGTCGCCGTTCATGGTGATCGCCACGCAGAACCCGATCGAGATGGAGGGCACCTACCCGCTGCCGGAGGCCCAGCGCGACCGGTTCACCGTGCGCCTGGCGATGGGCTATCCCGATGCCGCCGCCGAGCTGGAGATGATCGACGCCCACGGCCGCACCGACCCGCTCGACGACCTCAAGCCCGTCTCCGACGCCCAGGAGATCCGCGGCCTGGTCGCCATCACCCAGGCCGTGCACGTCTCCGACGCGCTGCGCCGCTACGCGATCGACCTGGTCACGGCCACCCGGCAGTCCGCCGACCTCCGGCTGGGCGCATCTCCGCGGGCCACTCTGCACCTGGTCCGCACGGCCCGAGCGGTCGCGGCCCTCGACGGCCGCGACTACGTACTCCCCGACGACCTGCAGGACCTGGCCGGCCCGGTGCTGGCCCACCGGCTGCTGCCGACAGCTGACGCACAGATCGCCCGGCGCAGTCCCGAGTCGGTGGTCCGCGACATCGTCGCGCGCATTCCCGTGCCCGCCGGCCGCCGGGAGCCCTGATGCGCGAAGCGCTGTCCGGCCTCACTACCCGCGGGCGTTGCTTCATCGCCGCGGGTGCGGCTGCGGCGGTGTGCGCCGCCGTCCTGCACGAGCGTGACCTGCTGCGGATGGCCATCTTCCTGGCCGTGCTGCCGTTGGTGGCAGCCGCGGTCGTCACCAGAACCCGCTATCGCCTCGCCTGCTCCCGACGCCTCGACCCGGCCCAGGTGCCCGTCGGGCAACGGGCCGGCGTGGTGCTCCGCCTGGAGAACGTCTCCCGGCTGCCGACCGGGCTACTGCTCATGGAGGACACCCTGCCGTACTCCCTCGGCGGGCGGCCGCGCTTCGTGCTCGACCGGGTACGCCCGCGCGGCGTCCGGGCGGTGGAGTATCCCGTGCGGGCCGACGTCCGCGGCCGGTACGTGATCGGGCCGCTGTCGGTGCAACTGACCGATCCCTTCGGGATGGTCGAGTTGACCCGCTCGTTCAGCAGCGTCGACACGCTGACGGTGACCCCGGTCGTGCACCCGCTGCCGCCGATCCGGCTCGGCGGCGACTGGGCCGGTGGCGGCGACAGCAGTGCCCGGTCGGTCTCGACGCAGGGCGAGGACGACGCGGCGACCCGCGAATACCACCAGGGCGACGACCTGCGCAAGGTGCACTGGCGTTCGACGGCCCGGGTCGGCGAACTCATGGTGCGGCGCGAGGAGCAGCCCTGGCAGAGCCGCGCCGCCGTGGCCCTGGACACCCGCGCGGCGGCCCATCGTGGTGACGGCCCCGGGTCGAGCTTCGAATGGGCCGTGAGCGCCGCGGCGAGCATCGCGGTGCACCTGGCCCACGACGGTTACTCCCTGCGGCTGCTGACCGACTCCGACACCGACCTGAACGCCCCACGCGGCGCCAACACGGCCGGGGTGCTCCTCGATCACCTTTCCGAGGTTCGCCCCTCGACCCGCAGCAGCGTCGCACCCGTCGTCGACGTCATCCGCCGGAGCACCGGCGACGGCATGGTCGTGGCCGTGCTCGGCTGGCTGAACCCCTCCGACGCCGAGCTGATCAGCCGTGCGCTGACCCGGTCCACCCTCGGTGTCGCGATCCTGCTCGACTGCGCCACCTGGGTCGGGCTCTCCCCACGCCAGGCGGCCGAGGCGCACGAGGAGTTCGAGGCGGTCGCCCGGCAGCTGCGCTACGGCGGCTGGCGGGTGCTGGCCGCACGGCACGGCGCGTCCCTGCCACGGCTGTGGCCGCT
>QHCA01000067.1 GCA_003244095.1 Pseudonocardiales bacterium
CCGTCGAAGCGGGGGAACTTCAGTAGCGCCGCGCCAACGCCACCGCACGGTCGCCGCGGCCGGCCGGTTCCCCGACCGTGGCGACCGCGGTTCTGCTGTCGGATACCAGGCCTGAGTTCACCCCAGGCTCGTTCCCGTGCAGCGTGTTCTCCCCCCGATGGTGGCTGAGGACACCAAGCGTGCGGGTCGGGGCGGACGGGCGCGTCGTCCGGCGGCGGTCTTCGTGGCATACCGTGACCGCCCCAGCGGATGCGCCTGGAGCGGTACAGCCCGTCCGCTACATACCGTCAGAGTCTCATGACAGCAGCGGTAACCCGGGCGAGACTCTGGGCATGAAGACTTCGACGTTGGTTTCCGTGCACCAGGTGGACGCGGCGGGTGCGACCGGCTCGCGGGTCGGCGGCGGGTCGCTGATCCACCGGCAGCTCGTACTCATCCACTCACCCTTGAGCCGTCAGCTCGCCCAAGGCGAGAGCGCCATGACGCGGCTGCGGCTCGCGATCGGCTCCTTCGACGGCCACCACCCCGTCGTGGAGGTCATCGATGCTGACGAGATCCTTATCGCCGAAACGCCCGGCGACGACCCGGTCGTTGCCGTCGGCCTCCCGCGGCCCGCAAGTTCTCCACGTGAACCGCTGGCCGGGCTCACCGCCGACCTCACCAGAGACCGCCTGATCGAAGTCCTCAGCCAGCACATGGCGCGGCAACCGACCTCCCACAGGGAGCGTTCGGAAGAGGAAGACGACTCCGACGACCCAGAACTTCGGCCATACGGGTTGTGCGGGATTTTCAATTGGTCGTTTTGCCGTTCAATTCCACTAA
This sequence comes from Pseudonocardiales bacterium, assembly GCA_003244095.1. GTDB lineage: Bacteria > Actinomycetota > Actinomycetes > Mycobacteriales > QHCA01 > QHCA01. The sequence continues at coordinate 823 of QHCA01000067.1, forward strand.
AACCTACACCGGATCCGGATCCCGACTGCGAGTAGAGCCGATGCTGGCGAGGATGCGCCTTCGGGGGATCGGCGGCGTCCTCGTCGTCGTCCTAGCTCTGATCGTGGACCTGCTGCTCTGGGGTGGTATCAGGGGGCTCCGTGGCGGGGGTGTCCTGGAGTGAACTGTGCGGGGGTCCCGGCACGGGCTCGAATCCGGCGTCCTGGCACGCGTCGACGACCAGGTCCACCAGGGGCGGGTTGTTCCGACGCGCCGTGAGGTAGAGCGGGAGACCGGTCAGCTCCGCAAGGTCGGTGAGGCCGTGCCCCGCGCGCTCCGCCACCGGATGCCGGGCCGGGAGTACCACCAGCAGCGGATCGTGCCACACCGGGATCAAACGGATCCCGGCCGGCGGGTCCTCCACACCGCGCAGGAAGGCGGCGTCCAACTCCCTGCGCGCCACACGTTCCAGCCGTACGGCTGTGGTCAGGGAGGCGAGCTCCACCCGCAGATTCGGCGCTGCCTCCGCGAGCGTGTCGAGCACTAGGTCCAAGCGCTCGCCCATGCCAGCGCTCGTGCCGATGCGCAGCAGGCGGCCACTGCTGCCGACGGTGTGCGTCACGATTTGCGGCCAGCGCCCGCTGCTCGGCGGCCAGCACCTCCCTCCCGTGCCGCTGGCAGCAACAGCCGGCCCGCCTCCGTTAGCAGTATCTGCCGCCCGCCTCGGTCGAAGAGTTTAGCTCCGAGTTCTCGTTCCAACCGCCGCACCTGCTGGCTCACTGCCGACTGCACGATGAGCAATCTCTCGGCCGCGCGACCGAAGTGGAGTTCCTCGGCCACGGCGACGAAGTAACGAAGTTGACGCAGTTCCATGCACCCAGCCAAGCAGGCGGCAGTATCCCCTGAAGGGCGGACCGCTACTGGACCAGCTGATCCAAGTCGGCCGGGGGCAGCACGCGCTTGGCCACGGCCAACGCGTTCATCACGCGAGGAATGCCGGTATAGGCGGCGACGTGCGTCAGCAGTCCGACGATCTCGGTCCGGGTCGCACTCGCCCTCAGGGTGGCGCGCAGGTGGATCTCCAGCTGCGGTTCGCAGCCCCCGAGTGTGGTGAGGATTGCGAGAGTCGCCAACTGGCGTGTACGCAGGTCGAGTTCGGGACGGGGCGACGATGTCGCCGAAGACGTACTTGACGATGGTGTGGCCGAAGGCCTCATCCAGGGGTGCGACGCCGGCGATCACCCCATCCGGGTCGATGCCGAGCGTGCGCATCACCTCGGCTCCCGCTTGTTCCCGCTCGCTCCCGTCCTGGGCCGTCTTCAACCGTGAACGTCGGCGGCACCTTCTTGCCCTGGGGGGTTGGTGACGGTGACCGTCGGCGGAGACTGGTCCAAGTCGATGGCCACGGTTTCGATCGGCGGTGTCTCGCCGCGGCCGCGGCAGGTGACGAAGCTGGATGTTCGGTTATGTCGGTCAGCCATTTGACGTTCGGCGCGCGCGCGGTGAAGTCACGGCCGCCACCAGGGATCGCGAGGAGGTCGTCGTGCACGGGCGGACCTGCCTTGCGGTTCAGGCCGCGTTTCTTCGAGTGCAGCGACCAGATCCGCTGGGCCGAACAAAGCCGCTGCACCCGGTTCTCCCCGGCGGTGTTGCCGTGTTCGGGCAGCTCATCGGCGACGAGGCGGTAACCGAACTCCGGCGCACCGTCGTCGATGTCCAGGGCGGCGTTGAGCAGGTGCGCGTCGTCCCAATCCCGTCGCGTGACAGGCTGTTTCTTCCACTTGTAGAAGGCTTGGGTGGAGAAGCCGAGCACCCGGCGGATCAGCGTGACGGCGATGCCGTCAGCGGCCAATTCCAGGACCAGCGGGTAGCTCATTTTGGGGAGAGGTCCTTGGCGAAGTAGGCCGCGGCACGGCGCAGGATCTCGACCTCCTGCTCCAACACCCGGACCCGCTTCCTCGCCTGCCGCAGCTCGGCCGACTCGCTGGCGGTGGCGCCGGGGCGGACGCCGTCCTTGATGTCGGCCAGGTTCAGCCAGCGGTGCAGACACGACTCGGAGATCCCGAAGTCCTTCGCGATCTGGCTGATCGGCGCCTCACCCTTGCGGGCGACCGCGACCACGTCACGACGGAACTCCGGAGGAAAGGCCTTCGGCATGATGCTGATCCTTCCAGCGAGGAGCAATCCTCACAGGCAAGGAGTCAACCGGACCGGGGGCAGTCCCAGCCTTGCCCGCGCCCACCTGACGCACGCCACCTGACCCACGACCAGGGGCCGGAGACACCGACCGACACGTCGGTCGCCCTCACATGCCCACCTTCCGATAGCGCCTCCGACGAGCACCGGGAATCACTCGCCACCAAGATCACGGCGCTACTGGCGGTTCTCGGTCAGAGGAGCGTGGTCAACGCGCTTTAGAGACCAGTCACAGCGCGGTGACTGCGCTCCTCTGTGCCCGGCGGTATCGACTGGGCGTCACGCCGAACCTGTCTCTGAACCGGCGGTTGAAGTTTGCGAGATTGGCAAAGCCGGCCTGAAACGCAATCGTTGAGATGGCGAGATCGGTCTCTCGGAGGAGAGAGCATGCTCTGCTCAACCGGACGTCGATGACGAAGGCGCGGAAAGTACCCCCGGTGGTTCGTCGAAAGAAGCGGCTGAACGACTGGGGAGCCACGTTGGCCGCGCGCGCAGCGCCGCTCAGGGTCACAGAACCGCCAGCATGGTCGGACACATACGTATAGACACGTTCGATCCGCTTGCGCTCCACGGGGTCGGCAGTGAGCTCGGGTCGGGTTGGCAGCCGTCGCCACTTGGCTTCGGGCAGTCGCTCGAGAAGGGCGAAGAGATCCGACGACCGCGCAACGGTCGTCAGGACGCTGCCCAACTGTTGAGGTGCCTCGCACGCCAACGCGCCGAACTCAGCCTCCCGCATCAATTGCCGAACGTCATCGCCATCGGGCAGTTGTTGGATGAGCTCTGCTACGACGGCACTGAAGCCGACAACGCGCGCGCGCGAAGGTCCAACTCGGTCCTCGGCGCTGAGCCAGCAATGGGGAACGTCAGGTGCTATGAGAACGATGTCGCCGGGACCGTAAGGGCACACGGCGGAACCGATGATCATGAGGCCGGCGCCTTCCTCGATACGCGTCAGTTCCCATGACTCGTGGTGGTGCAGGCCACTGTCAAAGCTCGGGACGTCCAACCACAGGGACCGGAAAGGTGCCTCGGGCAGTTGTTCGCGTGCGGACGCCCTCACAACACAACGGTACATGGAAGGCGCCGCCACGACCCAGCACACCGCTCAGGCGTCATCTGAGTACCAGAACCGGCCATGTCTGTGGCTATCGCCGTCCCACCCCGCGCAGTGACCCTTGGTGTCGAAGCTAGCCGGCTTGGCGGGTTTCGAGGCAAGGGGAATCTGCGGTGACGAGGTTGAGCAGCGAAGGGGCGGGCGTTCGCGGCCACGCGGGGGTGTGCGCGGCCGCCCGGAACTGGGCGGCGTACTCCAATGACTTCCTCGGTGAGCCTGCCGTGCGCTCGTACCGCGAACTGCCCCTCGAGGCAGATCCCCCCCGCCACCGGGAAATCCGCGATGCTGTCCAGCCTCGATTTCTCGCGACCTCGGTCCGAGAGGTGGAGCCCAGGTTCGAGGCGCTGGCCGATTGCCTCCTTGGCGCGGTGGAAGCCCGAGGTGGCGGAGAGGTCGTCTCAGACATCGCACTTCCCTATGTCGTCGGGTGTCTCACGATCTTGTTCGACCGGCCGCTCGATCACGGCGAGTGGCTGTCGTGGGGCGCCGATGTGTGGGATGCGGGACCTGGGCCGCGCAACGGCACAGTGCTCGCCGCATACCTTGATCGTGTCCTGGGACCGAATGCGGACGTCCAAGGGGACCGGGACATGTGGGCCTGGATCCGGTCCCTCGAGATCGCGGGACGACGAGTCGAGCCTGTGGAGGCACACGGCATCGCGAGCCTTGTCCTGTCCGGAGGGCGAGACACCGTCGTGAAACTCGTGAGCGGGCTGATCTGGCACCTGGTCCAGAACTCGAGGGACCGAGAAGAGATTGAGCATCGCCCGGATCTCATCGACAGCGCGGTCGCCGAGATGACTCGGTGGATCTCGCCGCTGCCCGCGATGTGGCGCCAAACGCCTGACGGGGCGAAGGTCGAATTGGACTTTGCTTCGGCTAACCACGATGCCGAGCAATGGTCGAATCCCGACCAGATCGATATTCGGCGGCCCCGCCAGGCGCATCTCGCGTTCGGATTTGGCCGCCACGCGTGCATGGGCAAGGCCGTCGCCGAGGCAGAGGCGCGCATCATGCTGCGGGTCGCGATTACCCGACTCGGACGGTGGGAGATCGCCAGTGAGCCCCAGATTCGATGGATGCGAATCGTCGGCACAGACAGCCTTGTGCCAGCCGAGTTCTTGCGGGTGCCGGTCGTTGTTCGGCCGGCTGCTACCTCATGAAAGCGCTTTGGAAAGGGAGAAGACTCGTGCTTCAGATCCACGTCTCGGAGGATTGCCAACACTACGCGCAGTGCGTGCTGGAGGCACCGGGCCAGTTTCGCCTCGGTGAGGATGGCCTGCTGCAGTACGCCGGTGTGGCCGCCGACGAGGCCCTAGTCGATGTCGAGGCGGCCGCCGATGTTTGCCCGATGCGAGCCATCTCGATCGTCGCCGGATGGCCGTCGTGACCCCGCCCGTGGTCATCGTTGGAGCGTCCGTAGCGGGATTACGAACCGCAGAGGCAATCAGACGCGCGGGTTGGGAGGGTCCGATCGAGCTAATCGGGCTCTTCGAAGTTGAGTGTCCCTATGTCGTTGTCAAGCAGCCACTGAGGGATCTCGGGCAGGTTGGGGGGCAGGTGGCTGGTAGGTCTTCCCCGTGCGGAGCATGGCGTGGAGGACGTCGGTCCGGCGGCGGGTGAGGCAGAGCAGGGCGGCGGTGTGAGTCTTGCCCTGGGCTCGCTTGCGGTCGTAGTACGTCCTGCTGACGGGATCGCGCAAACTGGCGAATGCCGACAAGAACAGGGCGCGCTTGAGTTGCTTGTTGCCGCGCCGTGAAGCGCTCTCGCCTCGGATAGATGAGCCGGATCGACGGGTGACGGGAGCCAGCCCGGCGTAGGCAGCGAGGTGCGCGGCGGAACGGAACGCCGTGGCGTCACCGACGTGGATGAGCACGGTGATGGCGGTCCTGACGCCCACGCCGGGCATGGAGGTCAGGACCTCGGCAAGAGGGTGGGCCTCCAGCCGTGCGGTGAGTTGCTCCGCGATGCTGTCCCGCTCGTCCCGGGCGATGAGGAGCTGGCGGGAGAGACCGGCGATGACCCGGCTGAAGGTGTCGGTGCCGGGGATCACGACAGTCTGCTGGTCCAGCGCGCTGAGGATCTGCCCTGGCAGCCGGACCGCGAGCTTGCGGGAACGAGGGGCCAGGAGAGCCTGGATGCCGCTGTGTCCCAGGGCCCGCAGCTGCGTGGGGGTGGATGCGGCGGCGAGCAGCTCGAGGACCCCTGCACGGTTCAGGTGCTTGCCCAGTAGGCGTTCCAGCGCGGGATGGACGTGGGTGAGGGCGTCGTGCAGGCGGTTGGCCAGGCGGGTGACCTCGGCGGCGAGGTCGTCGTCGTAGCCGGCCAGGATGGTGAGTTCGGCGATGGTCTGCTCGTCGGAAGCGATCCGCCGAAGGGTGTGGGGCAACGTTCGTGCGGCGTCGGCGATGACGTACGCATCACGGGCATCGGTCTTGGCCTCACCAGGATGCAGGTCCGCGAGTCGGCGCATCGTCAGCCCCGGGAGGTAGGCAACGACGATGCCCATGCTTCGCGCGACCGCGACCGGCAGCGCACCGATCGAAGCGACCTGGTCGACGACGGCGAGGACTTCCCCGTGCGCCCGCAGCTCCCCGAACAGCGACCGAAGCGCGCGCTCGTCGTTGGGTAGAGGCCGGTCGGCGAGACGAC
>QHCA01000068.1 GCA_003244095.1 Pseudonocardiales bacterium
GCGCACTCCAAGTCAAGGCGTCCTGGTCACCGACCTCTACCGGGCGCCGATCCCTGCAGCTGAGTTTTCCTGCGGGAGCGGGTCGCGAGCGGTCCACTGCCGCATCAGTCGCGTGCGACCTGCGCGAGCGCGTCGCGCACGATCGCGAGGTCGGCGGGATCGATGCGGTCGATGAACAGCTCTCGCACGAGCGTGATGTGCGCCGGCAAGACACGGGCGAGTAGTGCCCTCCCGTCCGGTGTCAGGTGTAGCAGCACGCCCCGGTCGTCGTCCGTGCTCGGGCGACGCGCGACCAGTCCCCGGCTCTCGAGCTGACCGGCCTGGTAGGTCAGCCCGCTCTTGGTGACCACGAGTCCCCGCGCCAGCTCGCTCATGCCGATGCCGTCGGTGCCCGAGCCGAGCTGGGCGAGGATTGCGAACTGCACCTCGGTCAGGTCGTGGGCCCGGAGCTGCTGCGCCACCACACGCTGCAAGCGGTCGCCAGCGCCGCGGAGGGCGAAGTACGCGGCGAGCTCATCGTCGCTGAGATGCCTGGCCACCCGGGCTCCCTGTTGTTCAAAATTGAAACAACATGCTAGTGTCGCACTCGTTCGAATTGGAACGATACCAGGCGGCTCGCCGCCGGACAGGCATGTGCGATGCCCCGTCGACACGGAACTCGATGCCATCGAAGCAACCGGCCAGTGGGCTTGCCAGGAACGCCAGGACGGTTGCGGTCTCGCTCGGTGCCTAGTTGTACAGCGCGTGTCTCCGTAGCTGATCGGGTTTGAGGCCTGATTCTTGGTGGATGTCACGGACTGAGGTTCTCACCGATGAGATGTGGGCGCGGATCGAGCCGGTGCTGCCGCCGCTGAAGGGCCCTATGGGTAAGCCTATGAAGCCGCATCGGCCCTTGATCGAGGGGTCGATCTACCGGTTGCGGACAGGGATCGCGTGGCGCGACCTACCGGCGGGGTTCGGGCCGTGGCAGACGGTGTGGAAGCGGCATCACCGGTTCTCGACCGATGGCACCTGGGACAAGCTGCTGCGCGAGANNGACGGGACCTGGGACCGGGTGCTGTTGGCGTTGCAGGTCCAGGCCGATGCCAACGGCGAGATCGACTGGAACGTGTCGGTGGACTCCACGATCGCCAGGGTTCATCAGCATGGGGTTACTGCTGGCAGGTCTGAGCTGAAGGCAAAGACGTACACAGGGGGCTCGGTCGAATTACAAGGATTCGCTGGGTAGCGGGGACGAACCGGCCGATCACGCCATCGGACGCTCCCGAGGCGGCCTGACGACGAAGACCCACGCGCTCGTGGACGGCCGCGGCCGGCCGCTGGTCCTGCTCCTGACGACCGGGCAGGCGGGTGATTCCCCAGCGCTGCCAGTGCTTCTGAGCCAACTGCGGATCCCGCGAGCCGGTCCGGGTAGGCCCCGTACGACCCCCGACGCGCTGCGTGGTGACAAGGCCTACTCCGCCAGGGCGCACCGTAACAGCCTCCGCGAGCGGGGCGTGAAGGTCGTCATCGAAGGAGAAGGCCGACCAGCAGGCCCACCGCAAGAACCGAGGCTCCAAGGGTGGCCGCCCGGTCGGCTTCGACGCCGAGGACTACAAGAACCGCAACGTCGTGGAGCGAGCTTTCAACAAGCTCAAGAACTGGCGTGGCCTGGCCACCCGCTACGACAAGCACGCGCTCATCTACCGCGGCGGGATGGTCCTGGCCTCAATCGTTCTCTGGCTCAGCGCATGAGTACAGAGACACGTCCTAGCACCACCCTCCGCCGGCGGCGGCGAGTTCGCCGTCGAGGCGGGCCACTCTTGCTTGGGTGCCCTGTAGCTGGGTGTTGAGCTGCCCGGCGGCGGCGTCGGCGGTCTCCGCGCGGCGGCGTAGGCCTCCCGCTGCGCGGCCTGGGCGCGGGCGGCCCGTGAGCCGGCCTCGGCGACCTGCTGCGCGGCGTCGGTGGTCACCGTGTCGATCTGCGCTGCCGCGGCCGCCGGATCGGCCAGCGTGCGCAGGTTCTCCTGCACGCCGGCGAGCTGGACCGGCGAGCTGCTCCACGGTGCGGGCTAGATCCTCCGAGCGATCGGGATGGGCTTACGCGGTAACGTCGGCCGGACGTCCTCGGTCATGACGGCCGCCCGCCGAACTGCCAGTTGTGCACCTCAATGTCGGCGTACCGGTCCGGGGTCAGGATGGCGCGTGCGGTCTCCGGGTCCGGCGCCCGGACCAACACTGCTGTGCCCAGCCAGGTGGCGCCGTTGTCGGACAGTAGCGGCCCATAGGCGATCAGCTCGTCCCGGTCTGGCGGCGCCACGAGGTCGGTGGCCTGCCCCGTGCCGAGGCCGAGAATCAGATACCTGTTGCCCCCGGTCCGGCCACCGGGGAAGTCCCACATGGTGCGCCCAAGCGTGTTGCGCCACCGTCGCAACAGCACGTCCCGGTAGACGCCAGCCTGGTAGTTCGGCTCGTCGAACGCGAACGCACGGGCGGCGACGGGATCGGGCAGGTTGAGGATGTGCACGCTTCCGGTGGGTGTGTCGCCGTCGCCGGCGAGGGTCGGGCCCCGGGCGATTATCTCTTTCGCGTACCGGTCCATATAGGACCAATGCTCTTCCAGCAGCTCGTCGCGCAGCGCTATGGAGCCGGGCCGGTCGCGGTGATAGCAGAGGAACTCCATGCTCAAGGATCTCTTCAAGGAGGTAACCATGTCGAGCGGGTTTCACTGCGATGGCTGCTCGGCAGCTTCAGCCAGAAGCACGCGTGCCGACTCCGCGTAGCGGATGGCGGTCTTCTCGTCGATGCCGAACACGGAGGCGAGGCGGAGCGGGTCGGGCCCGTGGGTGAGTGCCTCGTCGAGCAGCCGGTCGATGCGGAGTCGTTCGAGGGTGGCCGCTCGGCCGCGGAACGCGTTGGTCAGCCAGACGCCGCTGACTGGCCCGGTCTCCATCGCGGATTGCTGGCTGAGGATCAGGTGTGGGTTCGCGGTGTTGGGCCAGCGGGTGCGTCGATGCTCCAGCCAGGCAAGGACAGCGTGGCGGGTGAGGTCGTCCAGCGGTCGGACCCTGCCGGCGATGATGAGTTGGTGGCTGCCGAGATCGATGTCGTCGAGCAGCAGCTCGCGGATCGTCTTGGGTCGGACGGCGTGCACGGCTGCGAGCGCCAGGGCGAGCCGGACGGCCGGTGTGGTCGCCACGCTGACCGCTTCACCGAGGTCGTCGGGATGCAGGGGAAGGATGACGCCGTAGTCGTGGCGGCCGATCCGGATCCGGGTGGTCGGGTCGGCGAACACGGCGCCGGTCTTCTTGGCGTGCCGGAACAGCGATCGCAGGACGCTGAGGGTGTGGCGGCGTTGGTTGCCGTGGAGCGTGTCGGCGACCGCGAGCACGTCGGCGCGGGTGACCTCTCGCAGGTGGTGGTAGCGGGTCGACCAGTCGACGAGCACCGGGGTGACGCCGGCGAGGTAGCCCCAGACGGTGTGCTGGCTGTGGGCCTTGGGCGGGGGCCACCGTCGCGGAGCGTCCGTAGCCAGTGCTCGACGTCGCGACGGATGCCGGGGGCAACGTCGGTGAGCTTGCGGTCCAGCCAGGATTCGAACGCGGATGCGCGGTCGTCGTCGAACACCTCAACGTCGGCGAGCACCTCGATGGTCCGTTCGGCGCTCAGTCCGTAGCGTCGCAGCACCGGGAACAACTCGGAGAACCGGACCTTGTCGATGCTGTCGCCGGCGGCAGGGTGGTTGGACAGCAAGATGACCAGGGCCCGGTCGACGTCGCCTGCCACCCTGGTCGTCCAGCCGCGGGTCTCGCCGAGGCTGCGGGCGCGTCGCCTAGCGTGCACGAGGATCGGGTTGGACAGGTCAGCCCGGCGCCGGTCGAAGCTGCTGACGCAGTGCCGGGCGGAGCGGATCGAGACGCCGGCGGCCGGCCGGATCGACCGGATTGTGCGCTCGGCACTGCACCAGGCCGAGCAGACGCTGACCGCCCGGATCGTGGCCACGCTCCCCGTTAATGTCGCCGGTCGGGTGCACTCGCTGGTCGCGGTCGAGGTGCCGGACGACGACACCGGTGTCTGATCCACCATGCGTGGCACGCGGGTGGCACGGGGTCGCGCAGGACCGAGCGCGTTTTGACCCTGAACGATCCGCGGTTCGAGCGCTCGATAACGGCACCTACCCACTGACACGTCCGCCTGCTCGCGGCTTCGCTCTCAACTGTCACTTTGGTGCAGATGGCGGCCTGCGGATGCCGGGTACTCCGCCGTTGATGCGGTACTCAACTCGTGCAGCATCAAGGCTCGTGCGACCGTTGGGGCCCGGCCCGGACGACAGCACTGTCGTGATCGTCCTGCCCGTCGTCCTCCCAGCCGCACTCCACGCAGATCTCGTAGCCGCCGCGGTCGGATAGCGAGGCATGGCCGCAGCATGGGCAGGTGTAAAGGGTCGCTCCCTGCGGTGCGAAGACGTTGAGTTGGGCGTTGTAGCGCTCGAACCAGGTGATTCTCTGAGCGATCAGTTGCTGGTCAGTCAGATTTGGGTCGTCATTTGGTCCACGCAAGACCGGCTTCCCGATTTGCGCCTCGCCGCGGTCAGCCACAGCCTGATGATGCCACCAAGCCGGTTTCGGCTAACGGAACTTGTCAACCTGGATGAGGCACTGTTTTCCGGCTATTGCTGAGCGGCGGCCTCCACTTGTTGGGGCGGGCTCCGCGCTGGCGCAAGGGGCCGTCACCGCACCGGCGACCGCTCCCCTGCCCGCCTGGTCGAGGCGGCCGGTGATCACCCGCCCGGTGTCGCTCACGACGCCACCGGGGCCTTGGTCGAGATGGCGGTACACCGTGGTCCGGGCGACGTCGAGGATGCCGGGGGTCGAGGAGGATCCGTACAGCCGTTAGCGCTAGCGAAGATCTGGCGTCGGTTGAGCTGGTAGGTCTACGGTGCGCGGAGCATGCCGTAGACCTACCAGGCACCCCGGCCGGCGGTCAGGGCTCCAACGCCGGTCAACCACGACAAGAACACCGTTAGCGCTAACGGCTGTACGGATCCTCCTCGACCCCCAGGCACCCCAGCGAGTGGCACACGACGACCCGCTGCTCCCCGCCGAGCGCGGAGAGCTCCTCGTCCAACATCGAGCCACCGCTCCAGCTGCGGAGCGTCGGGCTCGGGCAGCGCAGGGTAACGGACCTCGTGGCCGCGCTCGACGAGCCGGGCCGCGAGCAGGAACTGCCAGTGCTCAGGAGGCCGGTGGTTCTCGATGCCGTGCAGGATCAGAAAGCCCATGGTCATGACGGTACGGCCGTAGCAGCTGAGCGAATCTGGTCCGGTCACGTCCGCGGGGGTGGTGTGTGAGCCGGTCTCCGCGTGATCTTGGTTGGGACTCTATGCGGTGATGGCGGGGACGGTCACCTCCTGGTTGGTCTCGGGGGGCGTGTTGATCAGGTGCGGCCTGTTCTTGGCCAGGATGTCGAGACCGATGTAGCGGCGCATCTCGGTCCATTCGTCGTGTTGCTCGGCGAGCACATGGCCGACGAGGCGGATGAGTGCGTCTCGGTCGGGGAAGATGCCGACGACGTCGGTGCGTCGGCGGATCTCGCGGTTGAGTCGCTCTTGCGGGTTGTTCGACCAGATCTGCCGCCAGATGGCTTTCGGGAACGCGGTGAAGGCGAGCACGTCGGGGCGGGCGGCGTCGAGGTGCTCGGCGACGGTAAGCAGTTTCTCGCTCAGGGTGTCCAGGACCCGGTCGAACTGGGCGTGCACCGCGGCGGCATCAGGTTGGTCGTAAACGCTGTGCAGTAAGGCTTTCACCCATCCCCACGCCGACTTCGGTGTCCTCGCCATGAGGTTCGCGGCGTCGTAGGTGCGGCATCGCTTCCACGAGGCACCGGGCAGCGTCGCACCGATCGCTTCGACCAAGCCGCGGTGCGCGTCAGAGGTGACCAGCGCGACCCCGGTCAGTCCTCGTGCGGTGAGATCGCGGAAGAACGCGAGCCAGCCGGCGCCGTCCTCAGCGCTGGTGACCTGCAGGCCGAGGATCTCGCGGTAGCCTCGGCGTTGACCCCGGTCGCGAGCAGCGCGTGGACGTTGATCGTGCGCCCACCCTCGCCGACCTTGAGCACCAGCGCATCCGCGGCGACGAACGTGTAGGGGCCGACGTCGAGCGGGCGGGTGCGGAACGCCTCGACCTGCCCGTCGAGATCCTTCGCCATCACGCTGACGCGAAGATTCACCTGAAG
>QHCA01000069.1 GCA_003244095.1 Pseudonocardiales bacterium
CACCAGGGCCGCCGTACCCGCCACGAACGGCGCGGCATAGCTGGTGCCGGCCACCGACACGTAGACGGCGGGGCCGTTGGCGGCGACGGTCATCACGTCCTCACCGGGCGCGGCGATGTCGACGTAGGAGCCGACGTGGGAGATGTCGGAGCGCTGGTCCACCTTGTCGGTGGCCGCCACCGCTATCACGCCTGGGTAGGCCGCCGGGTAGTACGGCTTCCTTGCCTCCTCCGGCTTGCGGGTGGTGTCCTGGTCGTCGTTGCCGGCCGAGGCGACGATGACGATGTCGTGCGCGAGCGTGTCCCGGACAGCGGCCCTCAGGGCGGGGTCGTCGCGCTGGATGCCCGCGGAGATGTTGATCACCCGGGCGTGCTGTGCCACCGCCTCGGCGAGGGCCGCGACCAGCTGGGCCGTCGACCCCCTGTTGGTTTCCTTGCTCGCCCCCTTCTCGACCGCCCGGATCGACAGCAGGGTGGCGTCGGGTGCCACCCCGGCGAAGGGCAGGCCTCCCACCGAACGCCCGGCCAGAATGGCGGCGACACCGGTGCCGTGACCGTTGCAGTCCCGGGTGGACGGCCCGCCCGGCGCGCCGAGAACGTCGCGGCCCGCGATCACCTTGCCCTGTCCGGCCAGGTGCTGCCGGGTGACGTCGATGCCGCTGTCGATGACCGCGACGACCACGCCCTTCCCGGTCGTCAGCGGCCGGATGCGGGACAGGCCGAGCCGCCGCTGCGCCCACATGTCGGGCTTCGCCGCCTGATCCTCCTGCGGGCGGAAGCAGTTGTCCTCGGCTGCCGCCGGCGCGGCCGACATCGGTCCCGAGGTCAGGGCCCCGGTGAGCAGCACGGTCAGGAGCACGGCAAGGCTGGTCGCCAGCCGTCCCCGGATCGTCACGAACCGATGGTACGAGCCTCGCGGCGGCGCCTCGTGTGCCGTGCCCGCTCGGCGAGCGCAGCCGCCTCGGGGTAGCTCACCGCGACCAGCGCCAGGCCGTGCGCCGGTGCCACGTTGACCCGGGGCTCCCGGACGCGGGCGGCCAGAACCTGGGCGGGCCACCCGGTCCCGTGCGTCCCCGTACCCACGTCCAGCAGAGCGCCGACCAGGCTGCGGACCATCGAGTGGCAGAAGGCGTCGGCCTCGACGGTGGCCGTCAGCACCCGGTCCGCGTCGCGTTCCCAATCCAGGCGGCGCAGGGTACGCACGGTGGTGGCACCCTCACGCCGCCGGCAGAACGCCGCGAAGTCGTGCTCGCCGAGCAACGCCTGGGCGGCGGCCTGCATGGCGTGCTCGTCGAGGGGGCGGGGCCAGTGCACGATGATGTGCCGGCGGGTCGGCTCGACGCCCCAGTCCGTGTCGGCCACCCGGTAGACGTAGCGCCGCTGCAGGGCGGAGAAGCGGGCGTCGAAGCCCTCCGGCGCGGCCGCGACGGCCCGCACCCGGACGTCGCGCGGCAGGACACCGGCCAGCCGCCGGAGCAGCGACAGCTCGAAGGCCTCCCACGTCGCGGCCGGCAGGTCGGCATGCGCCACCTGGCCGGTCGCGTGCACGCCGGCGTCGGTGCGCCCGGCCACCGTCAGGGGGACGGGGATCCGCAGGATCGTGCCGAGCGCCTCCTCGACGGTGGCCTGCACGGTGCGCTGCCCGGGCTGGCGGGCCCAGCCGGCGAACCCGGTGCCGTCGTAGCTCAGGTCGAGGCGCACACGGACGAGCCCGCTGTCCGCTCTCGCGCGGTCAGCGGGCTCGCCAGGTGTACGGGGGTCGCTCAGGCCTTGTCACTCTCTTCGGCGGCCGGCTTGTCAGCGCTCTCGGACTCGTCGGTGAGCTCGGCCTCGTCAACGACCTCGGCATCGCCTGCTGCCTCGGCCTCGGTGGTGCCGTCCACCTCGGCGTCGGCCTCGACATCGGCATCGACCACGGCCTCGACATCGTCGGCCTCGATGTCGGTCTCGGTAGCCGTCGGCTCCGTCGTTGACTCTGCTGCGCCCTCGCCGGCCTTGCCCCGCCGGCGGGCGAACCGGGTGCCCCGCGACTTCTCCGCCTCGGCGACCACGGCCTGCCTCTCGGTGACCGCCGCGACCAGCTCGATCACGGCCATCGGGGCGTTGTCGCCCTTGCG
>QHCA01000070.1 GCA_003244095.1 Pseudonocardiales bacterium
GGGATGAGCAGCAGTGCGGCCAGGCCGAGCACGGCCACCACGACCAGGCCGACGAGAACGTGGTGCACCGCCTGGTATAGCGCGGTCTGGACGAACCCCGCCGCCGCCGTGTGCCGCGCCGCACCGGTCTCGGCGAGCACCCGGCTGGCGGCATCCACGCCCTGCGGGATGTGGCCGGCCAGTGCCGCCGGTGGGTGGGCGAACCGGTGCGCCATCGTCGCGTTGGCTATCGCCCCGAAGATCGCCACGCCGACGGCACTGCCGATCGACCGGCTGAACATATTGGTGCCGGTGACCACGCCCCGGCGGTCCCAGCCGACGACCGACTGGATGGCCACCACGGTCGGGGCCGACATGAAGCCCAGCCCGACGCCGATCAGGAAGCACACGCCGGCAACCTGCCAGACCTGGGTATGGCGCCCGAGCCCCGCGCCCAGCAGGGTTCCGACGACGATGATCGAGGCGCCGAAAAGCGCCGTGTCGCGGAAGCCGATCCGCAGGTAGAGCCGCCCGGAGACCGAAGCGGCCAACGGCCAGCCCATGGTCAGCGTGGCCAGGGCGAAGCCGGCGACCACGGGGCCGGTCCCGAGCACCGCCTGCACGAACGTCGGTACGTAGGAACTGAGACCGATCAGCAGCGCGCCGACACAGGCGGCGACGAGGTTGCCGCCCACGAGCGTGCGTCGCCGGAACACCCACAGCGGCAGCATCGGCTCGGCGGCGCGCTGCTCGACCAGCACGAAGGCGATGAGCAGGGCCGGGCCGACGGTGAAGATGAGCAGGCTGGGCACTGATCCCCACCCCCAGGCCACCCCGCCTTCGAGCAGCCCGAGGATGACCAGCGAGCAGCCGCTGACGAGCAGCCCGGCACCGGTGTAGTCGAGATCGTGGTGGCGTCGGGTCACCCTTTCGTGGAAATGCCGGGCCAGCATCCAGGCCGCGGCAGCGCCGAGCGGCAGGTTGACGAAGAAGATCCACCGCCAGGACAGGTACTGCGAGAAGACGCCGCCCAGGGTGGGCCCGAGCACGGCCGAGATGCCCCAGACGCTGGCCAGATAGCCCTGCACACGCGCGCGTTCCTGAACGCTGTAGAGGTCACCGACCACGGTCATCGCGATGGGCTGCAGCGCGCCCGCGCCGATGCCCTGCACCGCCCGGAAGGTGATCAGCGCCGGCATGCTCCACGCCGCCCCGCACAGCACGGAACCGAACAGGAACACCGCGATGCCGAAAAACATCACCGGCTTGCGCCCGACGGTGTCGGCGAGCTTGCCGTACAGCGGCACGGTGACCGCCTGCGTGACCAGGTAGATCGAGAACAGCCAGGGGAACTGCGAGAATCCGCCCAGGTCACGGACCACCGAGGGGACCGCGGTGGCGATGATCGTGCTGTCGAGTGCCACCAGCCCGGTGGTCAGCATCAGGGCGGCCAGCACCCGACCACGCGCCGACCGGAAGCCGACGGCCGTCGGAGCGGGAGACTCCGCCGAGGCCGCTCTCGCCGTCATACCTCGACCTTGTCATCGCCGCCTGCCCGGCGCACGCCAGGGTGGACGGTGTGAGGAGAGTCTCAGCGGTTCGCCGTCGCCTGGCGAGCAACATGGTGGCCGGCCGCCCGATCGCGAGGAGGATCCAGAAACCCGCGTGCTCCGGTCGCCGTCCCAAATGTGATGACCAAAGATGGAGCCATGTCAACGACTACCGAACCGTCCTTGACGCTGACCGACGTGGAGAGTCGGCAACTGCGTGGCCTGCGCCGGATGAAGGCGGGCGCAGGTGGCCTGCTGCTGCTCACTGTCACGATCTACGTGCTGGCCACCCGGTGGCGGGCCTCCGGCGGTCCGGCCTGGGCGGGCTATCTCGCCGCCGCCGCCGAGGCCGGAACCATCGGCGGGCTGGCCGACTGGTTCGCGGTCACCGCGCTGTTCCGCCACCCGCTGGGCCTGCCGATCCCGCACACCGCGCTGCTGCCCACCCGCAAGGCCGAGCTCGGCCGCCAGCTGCAGCAGTTCGTGGCGACGAACTTCCTGTCCGAGGGCGTGATCCGGGACAAGATCGCCCGCTTCGGCGTGACGGCCCGGTTCGCCGCGTGGCTGGGCCGGCCCGAGCATGCCGCCCGGCTCACCGCCGAGCTGGCGACGGTCGCAGGCGGTGTGGTGACGGTGGCCCGCGACGAGGACGTGCAACGGCTCATCGAGCAGATCGTCCTGCGCCAGCTCGCCGACTACCCGGTCGGGCCCACCGCCGGGCGGTTGCTGTCAGCCGTCATCTCGCAGGGGTCGCACCAGCGGTTCCTCGACCTCGCGATCGACAAGGCACGGGACTGGCTCACGCACAACCAGGACGCCGTACTCCGGGTCGTGACCGAGCAGGCGCCCGGCTGGAGCCCACGCTTCGTCGACAAGAGGATCGCCAACCGGGTCTACAACGAGGTCCTGCGCTTCCTGTCAGAGGTTCGTGCCGACCCGCGGCATCAGCTCCGCCGGACGCTCGACGACTACCTGAACACCCTGGTCGCCAACCTGCAGTCCGACCCGGCGACGATGGCACAGGCCGAGCGGCTCAAGGGCCGTCTGCTCGGCCACCCCGAGGTACGCCGGGTGGTCGCCGCGCTGTGGATCGCGACCAAGCGCATGATCCTCGACGCGGCCGCCGACCCGTCGAGCGAGCTGCGCCAGCAGGCGCAGGACGCCCTGCTCGGGTTCGCTCACCGGCTGCGCGACGACGCGGCGCTGCGGGAGAAGGCCGACGGCTGGGTGGAGAACGCGCTGACCCACGTCATCACCACGTACCGCGACGACGTGACGGCGGTCATCAGCGACACCGTCGACCGGTGGGACGCCAAGGAGGCCACCCGCAAGATCGAGCTGCAGGTCGGCCGGGACCTGCAGTACATCCGGATCAACGGCACCGTCGTCGGCGCCCTGGCCGGCCTGGTGATCCACGCGCTGTCGGTGGCGCTGTTGTGAGTCTGGCCGCCGAGCCGGCCGACCCCTGGTACGACGGCGTGCGGCGATCCACCGGCTTCGCCGCCTATCGCCGGCCGACCGAGGAGGTGCCGCCGCACCTGCAACCGCTGCTCGAGCGGTGCCGGCCCTACTACGACACGATGACCGCGTACCGGGCGACCGGAGCGCCCGGGTAGGCGCCTCCCACGTCCGTGGTCATGCACGTTTTCGCGGCTCTCCGGCGTGTCGTGCTCACCGCGACCGGCGGCGCACGGGTGGTCTCGGTGCCTGGCTGACGCCGGCCATGCGGTGACACGCCCGGGAGCGTCTCCCAATACGCTGGGGACCCGACCAGAAGGGAGTGCCAGATGCCCGATCCTGCAGCCACCACCCGCCTGCTCGGCCCCGGCGGCCTGGAGGTCTCGGCCCAGGGACTGGGGTGCATGGGCATGTCGCAGTCCTACGGCCCGGCGGTCGAGGATGAGTCGATCGCCACGGTGCACCGGGCACTGGAGCTCGGCGTGTTCTTCCTCGACACCTCCGACGTCTACGGCGACGGACACAACGAGACACTGGTGGGCCGGGCGATCGCCGGCCGCCGCGACGAGGTCGTGCTTGCCACGAAGTTCTCCCTCAGCCGTGACGGCGCCGGGCCGATCGGCATCGACGGCAGCCCGGACAACGTTCGGGCGCGTTGCGAGGCGAGCCTGCGACGGCTGAGCATCGACCACATCGACCTGTACTACCAGCACCGGGTCGATCCGACCGTGCCGATCGAGGACACCGTCGGTGCCATGGCCGGCCTGGTGCAGGCCGGCAAGGTGCGGCACCTCGGCCTGTCCGAGGCGAGCTCCCGCTCCCTGGAGCGAGCTGCCGCCGTCCATCCGATCACCGCGCTGCAGAGCGAATGGTCGCTGTGGACACGCGACATCGAGGACGACGTGCTCGTGACCGCCCGCCGGTTGGGCATCGGCATCGTGCCGTTCAGCCCGCTCGGCCGTGGCTTCCTCACCGGCGCGATCACCAGCCCGGCGGACTTCGGCGAGGACGACTTCCGCCGGGGCAGTCCGCGTTTTCAGGGCGCCAATTTCGATGCCAACCTGCGCCTCGTGGACGAGGTACGCCGGCTGGCAGCGGACAAGGGCGCCACTGCGGGACAGCTGGCCCTGGCCTGGGTGCAGGCGCAAGGTGACGACGTCGTGCCGATTCCCGGCACCAAGCGGCGGTCGTACCTGGAGGAGAACGTTGCCGCCAACGACCTGCACCTGACCGCCGACGATCTCGCCCGACTCGACGTGATCGCCCCTCAGGGGGTTGCCGCCGGGGGTCGCTACGGCGGTGCCTACGCGTACGGTGACAGCCCCGAGCGCTGACTCCGGCCGGCCCCGCGCGCCAGGTGGGCGGCCCACGCCACATGTGTCGCTCGCACCCGGGATCCTCGCCTACCGCCGGACCTCGTCGAGCCGCACGGCGCGCCGCTCGCGCCGGGATCTCTCGCAGGCCTCGGCGACGTAGAACGCCGCCAGGGCCTCGTGCACCGAGCAGGTCACGGTGCCCCGGCCGGCGACCAGGTCGACGAAGTCGCGGATCTCGGCGATGTATGCCGCCCGGAAGCGGTCGGTGAACTGCCGGTAGGGCGGGCCGGCCGGGAAGGTGACACCAGGCTCCGTCGACCGCAGGGGCAGCCCGTCGTCGAGGCCGGCCGCGATGCCCTGCAGTGATCCCAGCACTTCGAGGCGGACGTCGTAGCCGGCCGCGTTGTAGCGAGTCCCGGACACCAGGGCGAAGGCGCCGTCGTCGAGTGTGAGCAGCGCGGCGACCGCGTCGACGTCGCCGTGCTCCCGGAACAGTTCGGCGCCGTGATTGGCCCCGGCTGCGTATACCTCGGTCACCTCGCGGCCGGTGACCCAGCGGATCGCGTCGAAGTCGTGCACGCCGCAGTCGCGGAAGAACCCGCCGGAGTTGGCCAGGTAGGCGGCCGGCGGGGGAGCGGGGTCGAGGGTCGCGGCCCGTACGGTGTGCACCCACCCGAGCCGCCCGGCCGCGACGGCCGCGCGGGCAGCCGCGAAGCCCGCGTCGAAGCGCCGCTGGAAGCCGATCTGCACCGGCGCCCCGGCGACCTCCCTGACCACGGCAAGCGTGGATTCGGCGTCCCCTGCAACCGGCTTCTCGCAGAACACCGGCAGCCCTGCCCGGACCCCCGCGATGATCAGCTCGGCGTGCGCCGCGGTCGTGGCGGCGATGACCAGCCCGTCGAGGCCGGCGGCGATCAGCGCCTCCGGACTGTCGACGGCCTGGGCGCCCAGCCGATCGGCCTGAGCGCGGACCCGGGCCGGATCGGCGTCGGCCACGACCAGCGAGTCGACCGCGTCGATCGCCCGCAAGGTGTCGCCGTGTACCATGCCGATCCGGCCCAGGCCGGCTAACCCGATGCGCATGCTCCGAGGATGCCAGCGTTGTCACCGGTGTGCCAAAGCCCACCGGGGCCGGCCGTGCCGAGGACTGCCGGCCCGCTTCCCGCGCTGCGCCCGCTGCACGGCCCGGGCCGCGGACACGGTGCGCCGCCGGTCGGCCTCGGCATGCAATTCGTTGAACCGGGCTGTCATCAGCTCGCCCATCAAGTTCGTCGTCATGGTGTTCGCCCTCCTTCTCGGTATGGCTCGAGAGTGCTGCTAAGGGGGGCGGTGCCACATCGGGAGGGATCCCGGTCTTGGCGGGTTGGTGACTGCCTAGGGATCGGCGGGGGGCCTTCCCGGGCCCCCCCCGGGGGGCCCCCCCCCNNCTTACCTGAGCCCGCCGAGAGCGCCGCATCACGGGTCACGATGGTCACGTGCCCGGCGAACCTGTGCTCGTCAGTTCAGGCGCAGTCCGGCCGCGACCCACCACGAGGTCAACCCGGCCGCGTCCTGATCCTTCGCGACGGCCAGGATCGCGATCGCGTCGGCGTCGTAGGTCCACTGGATCGTCGGCTTCTTGACCTTCGAGTCGGTGTAGCACAGCAGTGATCCGACGATCGTGTTCTTGTCGCTGTCGAAGAACCACGTGGTCTTCGCCGGCGGCTTGTTGCAGTCGGAGCTCGAGGGATTGAAGGTCTTGACGACGGTGGCGAAGTGTGTCTTGAAGGCGGCTGCCGACCGGTCCTGATAGGCGAAGACGCGCGTCGGCCGGGTGCCCCCGGTCGACGTGGTGGACGTGGCGCACGACACCGACGCGATCGTGGCGGCGTTGGTGAACCCGGTGTAATGCGTGCAGTCGCTGGTGTCGGCGACCTCGGGCGGCAGGCGGTCTGCCAGTGCCTGGTCGGCGGTGCTGAGAGCCGTGGTCGACAAAGCCGACGGCGACGGCGACGAGGTGTCGAGCGACGTGTCCGGCCGGGTGGGAACGCTCGGGCTGCGGTCGCCCTGCTTCCCGCCAGTGCTGACCGCGCGTACGTAGTAGGAGTGCGGTGCGGTCTCGCCACCCGGGTCGGTGTAGCTCGTCCCGGACACGCCGCTCGCCAGGACCGTGTCGTCCCGGAAGACGTCATAGTGGGCGGCCGACTTCACCGCGTCCCAGTTCAGGTTGACGCCGGTCGGGGTCGTGTTGGCCGTGAAGTTCGCCGGCGCCGCCAGCTTCGGATCCTTGCCGGTGGCGAGGATGCCGGCGACCAGCGCCAGCACACCGATCAGGACCACCGCGCCCACGGCGATGAAGACGCCCGTATGCCGGCGCCGGGCAGCCGGCGGTGCGGGTGGCCGGTAGGCGGGAACGGGTACGTGGTGCGGCGGCCGGTAGGGCGGCGGCGCAGGTGCCGGCGATGTCCGGTACGGCGGCGCGGTGGCGGTGCCCATGGGGTGACGGACCGGGGGAGCGGCATGGGGAGGTGTCTGCGGACCGGTGCCGACCCGCGTCGGCGCGGCCGGTGGTCGCGGCGCCGGCCGGGCCGGAGGCGGAGGGGCGGCGGCACGGGCGGCGGCGATCGGTGGCGTGGACGACGGGCTGCCGCTGCCGGAGAACAGGTTACGGGCCGCGGGCCGGATGGCCGTCTGCTTGGCCAGCGCACCCTTGACGGCGGGCAACAGCCAGTCGGGGACGCCGTCGAGGTCGGGCTCCTGACTCTGGATGCGCCAGGCGAGCGCCTCCAGTGCCCCCTCCCCGAAGGGTGCCCGGCCGGTCGCCGCGTAGACGAGGACGGCACCCCAGCCCCAGACGTCGGAGGCCGGACCCTCGGCCGTCCCTTTCAGCTGCTCCGGGGACATCCAGCCGGCGGATCCGATCACGGTGCCGGCCTGGGTCATCGTGGCCATGTCCTCGGTACGGGCGATGCCCAGGTCGACCAGCACCGGGCCGTCGAAGGTCAGGATGACGTTGGCGGGCTTGACGTCGC
>QHCA01000071.1 GCA_003244095.1 Pseudonocardiales bacterium
GCTCCCGATCCCGCGCAGGTGGAGGTCACGCCCGGCTGGCGCCGGTTGCGGGTCCAGGCCGACGTGCATCGCCTCGACCCGGGCCTGGAGGGCTGGGAGGCCACCCGTGCTCTGCTGAGCGGGCTCAGCTCTCCTCAGGGGGCATGAGGTGCTCACCGGTGCGGGCGGCGAACCCTGCAGGGTCGTCCAGGTCGGCGGTTGAGGGCAGCAGGTCGGGGTGTTCCCACAGTGCGTCGCGGGCCTCGGGACCGCCGCGCGCGGCCATCGCGGCCCAGAGGGCGGCCGCCTCGCGCAGCCGCCGGGGCCGCAGCTCCAGCCCGACCAGCGTGGCGAACGTCTGCTCCGCCGGCCCGCCGGTGGCCCGGCGCCGCCGCAGCGTCTCACCCAGCGCCGCCGCGCCGGGCAGGTGCTCGCCGGCCACGTCGGTGACGACCGTGCCCACCCAGCCCTCCACCAGCGCGAGGGCGGTCTCCAGCCGGGCCAGGGTGGCCAGCTGGGCCGGGGTGTTCTCCGGCTCGAACATCCCCCCGCCGAGGGCCTGCTGCAGGCTCTCCGGCTGCTGGGGGTCGATCTCCCGCATCGCCCGCTCGATGGCCTCGGGGTCGATCGTGATCCCGCGGGCATAGGCGTCGACGGCCTCCAGCAGATGCTGCCGCAGCCAGGGCACCGAGCCGAACAGCCGGTGGTGCGCAGCCTCGCGCAGCGCCAGGTAGATCCGCACCTCGTCGGCCGGCAGCTCCAGCCCCGCGCCGAACTCCGCGACATTGGCCGGCACGAGCGCCGCTTGCCCGGGCGGGCCCAGCGGAAGTCCGATGTCGGTGGCGCCGAGCACGTCGCCGGACAGCTCCGCCAGCGCCTGGCCGACTTGCGCGCCGAACATCAGCCCGCCGGCCTGGCCGAGCATGCCGAGCAGCGCTCCGGCCTGGGCCTGCGCCTCTGACGGCAGCGCGTTGCCCATGGCGGCGACCACCCGGGCGGCGACCGGGTCGCACAGCGTCGACCACACGGGCAGGGTGCGCTCGATCCAGTCCACCCGGCTCCAGGCCGAGCCGGCCCGGACACCGGACGGCAGCGTCGTACACGGATCCAGCCACAGGTCAGCCAGCCGGAGGGCCTGCTCGACCGCCCCCCGCTCGGCCGGGGTGACCGGCCGGTCGGTGGGCACCGCCTGGCTGATCGCGAGCTGGCGGGCCATGTCCCAGTTGACCGGCCCACCGGACCACGACATCAGCTTCTGCAACTCGGCGAACAACGGAGCCTTGCCGGCCCAGTCGGCGGTCCGATCAGGCTCGCTGCCACCTGTCGTGCCGAAGCCGAACGGAAGATCAGTCATAGGTCAACGCTAACTCCTGTTCGGCGCGCGGGGGCAGGGGCATCGGCAACGTACGCGGACGGCGTAGTGCCCAGCCCGCATCGCACGTGTGAACTCCCGCGCAGGAAGGGCGATGGGCGTGCGTCCGGCGTACCGTCGGATGTATGTCACCGCTGGTGTGGACGCTCGCTCCACTCGCCGTGACGCTGCTCGCGATCGCGTGGATCTCCTGGCGGTCCCGCCCGCGCGGTCCCGGCGACCCGATCGACACCGTCGAGCAGCACGCACGCTTCCGCGCCGCCCTGGCGCGGCAGTCCCGCCCGGCCGACGGGCAGGACGTTTCCTGACCGGCTCAACCTCACGGCGCCAACTGCCGATGCGGGAAGACGGGGTCGCCCTCGTCGGCCCAAGATCGTCCTGCAGAGGGAGTCCCGCGTGGAGCATGTCGTCTTCTTCCCCGGATCGGACGGCAGTCCGGCATTTCGTCGCGTGGGCTCTCTCGATGAGGCGGTGGCCTGGGTCGAGCGGCTGCACAACGTCGATGACCTGACCGACTTCTCGGTGCATGCCCTGACCGAGGTGCCGCTGTCCGTACGGGCTTACTACAAGGTCGAGGTCCCGGCGTCTCCCGAGTTCGCCGACGACGTCGACAGCGCCGATGTGGCCCGTGAAGAGGATGCGGCCGACCTGGCCGAGACGTTCGCCGCCCCGTTCGCCGAGGCGGTGCCCCCGCAGGCCGGCCCTGACCTCGACGAGGAGCTGGTCCGAGTCGACAGTGCACCCCGAGCCGGCCTCGGTTTCTTCACCAACTGACCGGCCCGGCGAAGCGCCCGGCTACCCTCGGCGTATGTCGAGCCGGGGGGCAACCCTTGTCGTTGGTGCCGTCCTGCTTGTGGTGTTCGCGGGCCTCGTGGTCAAGCTCCCCGTGCCGTACGTGGTCGAGGGGCCCGGCCCGACGGTCAACACGGTCGGAAACTACAACGGCAAGCCGGCCATCACCGTGTCCGGTCGGCAGACGTCGAGGTCCACGGGCCACCTCAACCTCACCACGGTGTCGCTGAACGACCGGATCGACCTGCTGACCGGCATCAAGTCCTGGCTCGACCGGGACTATGCGGTCATCCCCCGCGAGGAGATCTTCCCACCGGGACGGAGCACCACGCAGATCGACAAGGAGAACGCCCAGGACTTCAAGACCTCCCAGAGCTCCGCCCAGGTCGCCGCCCTGCACGAGTTGGGCTACCCGCTCAGGATCACCGTCACCGAGGTGCTGCCGGACGCCGCCGCCCACGGCACGCTGCGCGGTGGTGACGTGATCACCTCGATCGACGGCAAACCGGTAACCTCGGCGACGTCGCTGGTCACCCAGGTCCGGGCCCGCGAGCCCGGAGACCCGGTCGTACTGAGCTACCTGCGTGCCGGGCAGACGACCACCGTCACGATCAACACCGGCAAGTCCAAAACAGACGCCAAGGTGGCCGCCTTGGGCGTGCTGTTCGACCAGCAGCCGGCCCCACCACTGCGGATCTCCTTCGACATCAACGACATCGGTGGCCCCTCCGCCGGCCTGATGTTCTCCCTCGGCATCATCGACTTGCTCAGCCCTGCCGACCTGACCGGCGGCCGGTTCATCGCCGGCACCGGCACCATCGACGACGACGGCAAGGTCGGCCCGATCGGTGGCATCCACCAGAAGCTGGTCGGGGCGCGCGGCGCCGGGGCGACGGTGTTCCTCACTCCGGCCGACAACTGCGCCGAGGCAGTACAGCTCGTGCCCAAGGGCTTGCGCCTGGTCAAGGTCAGCACGCTGCACGACGCCCTGTCCTCGTTGTCGAAAGTACGGTCAGGCAGCGGCGCCTTGCCCTCCTGCTGACCGTCCACCCATCCGTCCATCCGTCCGTCCATCCGTCCATCCGTCCATCCATCCGTCCGTCCGTCCAGCCAGCGTTATCCCGGATAGCGCT
>QHCA01000072.1 GCA_003244095.1 Pseudonocardiales bacterium
GGCCGGCTGCCCGGCTGGATCGCCCAGTGGCGGGAGATGATGGCCGACCCGGCCGGCAAGATCGGCCGACCCCGCCAGGTCTACATCGGCGAGCCCGAGCGGTCCTACATACCGGTAGCTGACCGGCCGTAGGCCCGCGCGGGTGGCCGAGCCGTCAGCCGAAGGTGAAGGAATAGGCGCTCAGGCCGGGTGAGAGGGTCACGGTCAGCAAGCCGCGCTCGGCAGCCGTGCGATGCAACAGCGGGTAGATGTTCGGTGCTCCGGCGACGTGGTATGTGGTGGTCCGGCCGCCGACCGTCGCGGTGAGCGTGCCGGTGCCGCCGACGTCGAGGTAGATGTTGCCGGCCAGGTAGTTCAGCCTGATGCCGGCGCCCTGCACCGCGGTGATCGACTCGGTGGTCGCGGTCCACCGGCCGGTCAGGGCATAGGCGTCGTCGGGGACGGCAGCCGGGTAGCGGTAGGTCTGGGTGCCCGGGGCGAGCGGCGGGTCGCCGGCATAGGTGTTGGCCCGCTGGCCGCCGAGGTAGGTCTCCGGCGTCTGGGCCGTCGTGGGCGTGGTGTCCGCGACCTCGGTCGGCGGCGGCAGGGTGCCGCTCGGGTCGGCCGCGTTGAGCAGCTGCCGGATCAGCACCTCGGTGGTGGAGTAGTCGCCCTCGCCGAGTGCGACGTCGCGGACCCGGCCGGTCGCATCGATCAGGTACTCGGCCGGCCAGGAGTTGTTGCCGTAGGCCGTCCAGGTGGTGAAGGCGTTGTCCAGGGCGACGGGATAGGCGACATGCAACCGGCGCGCTCCTGCGACGACGTTGGCGGGCACATGCTCGAACGCGTACTCCGGGGCGTGCACGCCGATCACCACCAGGCCGTGCGACCGGTAGGCGGCGTACCACGCGTTGACGTGCGTGATCGCGCGCTGGCAGTTGATGCACGAGTAGGCCCAGAAGTCGACGAGGACGACCCTGCCCTTGAGGGCGCTCAGGGTGAGCGGGGTGGTGTTCAGCCATTGCTGGATCCCGGCGATGGCAGGTGCCGGTCCGCAGTCCCGCAGGGTGCTCGCCGGCTCCTCGGCGCAGTCAGCGAGCGCGGCGCTGTGGCCGGGCGCGAGCGCGTTCGACGTGTTGCCGGTGTTGGTGAGCGCCTTGTTGAGCCCGGCGGTGTAGTCGGGTACGGCGCGCTGCAGGGCGTCGGTGACGTTGAAGGTGAGCGCGACCGCGAGCCCGATCACCACCAGGCCGGCCGCGATCCGCACGCCGCGCTGTCGGGTGCGGAAGGCCCGCACCCGCTCGGCCACGCCGCGGCCGGCCAGCGCGAACACCAGCAGTGGGATCGCCGTCCCGACGGCGAACGCCACGGTGAGCCCGACCGTCCGGACACCGATCCGGCCGGTCGCGCCGGCGACGGTGATGGCCGCCAGCACCGGCCCCGCGCACGGCACGTACACCGCGCCGAGAGCAAGACCGAGCACGAACCCGCCGTGCTCGCCGCTGGCCCGGCGCTGCGGGATCCAGCCGAACGGCTTCTCCAGCACCTCCTGCACGCGCGGGACCATCGTCGCGACGCCGAGCAGGACCAGCACCACCAGGCCGGTCCACCGGATGATGTCCTTCGGCAATGGCAGGGCGCTCAGCACGAGCGTGCCCAGCAGGGTGAGGATGCTGAAGCTCAAAGCCAGGCCCGCGACGACGACGTACGGCCAACGTGCCGCGCGCCGCCGGGCCTGGGCTGTCACCACTGTGCGTTTCCCGCTGCGGGCGCCCTGGGCTCCGCCGGAGAGGAAGATCACCGGCAGGACGGGCAGGACGCACGGCGAGATGCCGGTGATCAGTCCGCCGACCAGCCCGATCAGGATCAGCGTGACCAGGGCAACCTCCAGCACGACAGCCGACCCGCCGATCGTAGGTGCCGATCCGGCGTGACAGCCGGCCGTTCACCACTCTGTAAGGACNNCCGTCCCCCCCTCTGAAAGCCCCCCGCCACAACCCGCCCTCACAACAGCCCGGACCGGGGCACACAGAGCGACGGCGGGGCACGTGTGCTCGGCGCCCCGCCGTCGTCGGTCTGCAGCCGTCAGGTGATCGTCGTAGTCACGATGCCACCAGCGCCTGGGGTCTTAAGGACAGGCCGGGTCGGCGGCCTGAGCCGGCACGCTAACGGCGTTCCAGGCCGCTTTGACGGTCTTGAAGTCGGTGCAGTTGCCGGGGGTCAGGTGCTTGGCGGCATTGAGGGTGGCGGTGCGGTACTTCAGGTAGGTCATGCCGCTGGTCTTGGTCAGCATGGCGTGGTAAAAGATCTTGCCGGCGGTCTGGATGCCCAGGCCGGTGACGTTCGACCCGTTGCACGTCGGGCTGGACGGCTGGCCGTTCGTCGGGTGGTTGCCCATTGCCGTCAGGTAGAACCAGTGGTTGAACGGCCCGGCCGCCGAGTGCGTCTCCATGTTCGGGACCGCCGGGGAGTAGCAGTTAGGGTCACCGGCCAGAGACGGGTGGTACATGAAGCGAATCGGACCCTTGCCCACGAGGTTGACCTCCTCGCCGACCTTGAAGTCCGGCGGGTCGAAGGCGGCCGGCTCGTTGGCGAACCACTCGGTCAGTGCGCCGAAGATGTCGCCGGTGGCCTCACTCACGCCGTTGCCCGACTGGCCGCCGGGGGTGTTGGTGTCGATGGAGTGGCCGTACTCGTGGCCCACGACGTCGAGTGCGGAGATCCAGTGACCGGCCTGGTTGTGGCCGATGGAGACCGACGAGCCGTTCCAGAAGGCGTTGAGGTCGTTGAGGCCGACCTTGACGGGGAAGCCGCGGCCGGCGCCGTCGAAGCCGTCCCGGCCGAGCCACGACTTGAGCATCGACCACTCACGCTGGATGTCGAACAGGGCGTCCACGCACCCGGTTTCGATGTTGGCGCCATTGCCGTTGCCCCACACGTCATCGGTGCCGACGAGCACCGCTTTGGTGGAAAAGTTGCGGCACGAGATACCGGGGCGGGTCGGGTCGGACATGCTGAACACGGGCGCCGAGCCGCCGGTCCGAAGGTTGACCGGGTTGGGGCCGTTGATGGCCGCGTTGCCGGTGCCGTCCTTGACCAGATCGTCGGTGGCGAACACCGTGCCGGTCTGGGCGTCGGTGAAGACGTGCAGCCGGCTGGTGCTCTTGCCACGGGTGCCCGCGACGAGGGTGTCGTAGGCCAGCCGCGGCGCCCCGAGTGCCCGCACGACGAGCCGGTTGCTCTCAACCTGGGTGACTGCGGTGAGTTGCCTGCTCGCGATGGCCGCTGCCTGGGCCTTGGTCAGCTTGGGGGTGATGGTCACGTCGATCACCTGGTCCTGGGCAACAGCGACGGTCAAGACCTTGCCCTGGGCGTCGGTGACGACGACGAAGTCGCCGCCGACCACCGGGAGACCCTTGTAGGTGCGGTCGTACGCGACGTACTGCACGCCCTCCCGGGTGGAGATCACCGCATGCTGCACGAACGCGTCGTTGCTGCTGGCATGCACGCCGGCCGGATGGCCGGCCACGAAGGCGGCCGCGCCGGCCACGGCCATCGTGCGCGGGGCCGCGGTGGCAACTCCCCCGGGCGCCGCAGTGGCACCACGCGCGACAGTGGTCTCGGTCGCGGTGATCAGCAAGACGATGGCCGCCAGAGCGAGGATGCGTTTCACCGTGCACTCCTAACCAACGACGGGGTCGAAGGGGTAGCTAAGCCCGGAAGGGGGTGAGCGATGGCGATACCCTCTCAGACACAACGGCCGGTGGGGCTGGCTGGCCGCTACTGGCCTGTCCCGGCCGCTACGTGAGCGTTTGACCTCCTGCTAGAGCCGCAGCTCCAGGGGCCAGGAGGGCGGGGCGTCCGTCCTGCGACACCCCACCCTCTCTGCCTGCATCAGGCGATCGACTCTCAGCTGGCGTTCAGTGCCGTGTCGTCGACGACGAAGGACGTCTGCAGTGAGCTGTCCTCCGTAGCCGTGAACTTCACCGTCACCGTCTGCCCGGCGAAGCTGCCCACGTTGAACGTGTGCAGCGCGTAACCGGTTGCCTTGTTCAGGTTGGAGAACGTGGCAACCGTGGTGGCGCCCACGGTGACCGTCACCTTGTCGAATTGGACCGTCGTCGTCGTCTCGGCAGTGTCGATGTGCAGCCAGAACGACAGCGTCGACCCGGTGCACCCGGCCGGGATGGCCACCGCCTGCGAGATCGAGTCGGTGTGGGTGGTGCCGTACCCGTCCATCCAGGCGAACTGGGTGCCGCTGTGGGCTGTCTCCCCGGCGAAGGCCCCGATCACGCCGGCGGTCGCGGTCCAGGAAGCGGCCCCGGCCTCGAAGCCGGGGTTGCCCAGCTTCTGGCCCGGACTCGAGCAGGCCCCGCCGCCGCCACTGACGGTGAAGGTGAACGACGTGCTGCCCGAGTTGGCCCCGGATGTGGCCGTCACCGTCACGTTGAAGGTGCCACCCACGGCCGGTGTACCCGAAACCGTGCCCGTGGTCGAGCCGATGGTGACGCCCGACGGGAGCCCGGTCGCGGTCCACGTGTAGCTGGCGGCCGGTGATGCGGTCAGCGTGAACGACGTGATCGCCGTGCCGACGGTGCCGGTCTTGTTGCCCGGGTTGTTGACCGTCACGGTGCCACTGGCGCTGCAGGTCGGGTCGCCGGCCTGGGCAGGGACGCTGACGGCGTCCCATGCTGCCTTGATGGTGTTGAAGTTGGTGCACACCCCGGGGGTGAGGTTCTTTGCGGCGTTCAGGGTGGCGGTGCGGTAGCGCAGGTAGGTCATGCCGGCCGTCTTGGTCAGCATGGCGTTGTAGAAGATCTGGCCGGCGGTGCGGATGCCGATGCCGGTGACCGTGGAGCCGTTGCAGGTCGGGCTGGCCGGGTTGCCGCCCGACGCGGCGCTGCCCTGAGCGGCCAGGACGAACCAGTGGTCGAACGGACCGGCCGCGGCATGGGTCTCCATGCCCGGAACCGCGCTGGAATAGCAGTTCGGGTCACCGACCAGCGACGGGTTGTACATCTGGCGGATCGGGCCCGAGCCGACGAGGTTGATCTCCTCGCCGACCGAGTAGTCCGGCACGTCGAACGGAGCAGGCTCGTTGGTGAACCACTCGCTCAGCGCGCCGAAGACGTCACCGGTCGCCTCGGAGACGCCGTTGCTGGACTGGCCGCCCGGCGTGGTCGAGTCGATCGCGTGACCGAACTCATGGCCCACGACGTCGAGCGAGGAGATCCAGTCTCCGGCCTGGTTGTGTCCGATGTGGACTTGCGAGCCGTTCCAGAAGGCATTCAGGTCATTGAGGCCCACGAAAACCGGGAAACCACTGCCACTGCCGTTGATGCCGTTGCGGCCGAGCCAGGTGCCTAACATGTTCCATTCGTGCTGGACGTCGAACAGCGCGTCCACACACCCGGTCTCGATGTTGGAGCCGACGCCGTTGCCCCACACGTCGTCGGTGCCGGTAAGCACCGCGCCGCCGGTCTCGTTGCGGCAGGAGATCCCGGGGCGAGTGGGGTCAGTCATCGAGAAGGACGTGCCCGAGCCGCTGGTCTGAATGGTCACCGGGTTGGGCCCGTTGATGGCCGCGGTGCCGGTGCCGTCCTTGACCAGGTCGTCGGTGGCCAGCACCTTGCCGGTCAACGCGTCGACGTAGACGTGCAGGCGGCTGACGTTCTTGCCCTTGTGTCCGGCGACCAGGGTGTCGTAGGCGAGCCTCGGCGTACCGAGGGAGCGGACGACCAACCGGTTGCTCTCGACCCGATCGACCGTGGTGAGCTGCTGGCTCGCGATGGCCGCGGCCTGGGCCTTGGTCAGCTTGGGGGTGGTGGCCACATTGATGGCCTGGTCCTGTGCGACCGCAATGTTCAGGACATGGTTTTTGACGTTGGTAACGACGACGAAGTCGCCGCCGACGACGGGCAGGCCCTTGTAAGTGCGGTCGTAGGGGACGTAGTGCAGGCCCTGGCGGGTGGAGATCGTCTTGTGCTGCACGAATGCGTCACTGCTGCTCGCATGGATGGCGGCCGGGTGACTGGCAACGTAGGAAACGGCACTCGCCTCGACGGTGCCTGGAGGCGCGGTGGCGGCCCCCGTCGGGGCGGCGCTGGCGCCCTGTGCGGTAGTGGCTTGTGTCGCGGTCACCAGCAGGGCGAAGGCGGCTAGCACGATGATGCGTTTCACCTAGGGCTCCTTACCGACAGCGGGCCCAGGGTGCTGGAACCCGGAGGGGTGGATGATTGCGGATACTCTTTCAGACAAATCGGCGTTCAGGAATGACTTGCCGAAGTCGAGTTGTCGCTGTCCGCTACCTGAGCGCTTGACTAGCTGCCGAGGAACCGCAGCACCCGGCTCCAGAGCAGCTCGGTCGACTCCCCGTCGTACTCGTCCGGTAGAGACGAATCCGTGAAGAGATGGCCTTTGCCCGGGTATTCACATAGTTCGAACGTTCCGCCGATATGCCGGACGGCGGTCTCCAGCGCATCGATGCCGTCCTGCTCCCGCCAAGGATCCCCCTCCATGTAGTGCACCTGGACCGGGACGCGATCGGGCCACCTGGCCACGTCGAGGACTGCCGGCGACAGGGCGGCATGGAAGAGGACGGCACCCCGAGCTCCTGGCCGGGTGCCGGCCAGGAGTTGCGCGGGCACGCCGCCGTTGGAGAAGCCGGCGTAGACCAGCTCGTTCGGCAGGCCCTCGACGGCGGCCATGGTCCGCGCGATCAGCTCGGGGAAGCCCATGGTGTCGACATAGGCCATCGCCGGCTCGTAGTCGTCGAATTGCGCCTCGCCGCGGTAGAGGTCCGGCACGTGGACGGTGTGGCCGGCCGCCCGCAGCCGCTCTGCCGCCTCGAAGACGCCGTCCCGCAGCCCGAGCACCGAATGAAACAGCACGATTTCCGTCATGGGGATCTATCTACCAGCCGGGTGCGACAACGGTGCCGTCAGGTGCGCACGGCGACGTCCGGCAGGTCGTGCGCACCGGCTCAGGTTGTCTGATCGCGCGAGTGGCGGCGAGGCCGAGTCTGGTCCAGAACGGCACGGGCGCGGCTGAGCCGGCCACGCCACGAGGCGGCGCGGGCCGGGTCGGTCAGCTCGAATCTGTCGAGCAAGGTCGGGTCGGGGGCCGGCGCCGAACCGAGCACCGGAAGGTAGCCGTGCATGGCTCGAAGTGAGTTGCCACCCGAGACGATGTCGCCTTCGAGCAAGGAGAGAGTGCCGAGGCCGCAGGCGAAGTCGAGCTCGGGCAGTGCCCCCGCGAGAGCGAGTTGGGCTGCGAGTCCCACGCTGGTTTCGAGCGCCGACGAGACCACGCAAGGCAGGCCCGCGGCGGCGGCAACCTCCAACGAGCGTCGGACACCCCCCAGCGGAGTGCATTTGATTACTGCGATGTCGGCGGCGCCTGCTAACGCCACACGTAACGGATCCACGGCCCGGCGAATGGACTCGTCAGCTGCAACACGCACGTCGACCCGTCGGCGGACAGCGGCGAGCTGGTCGATGGTGCGGCAGGGTTGCTCGACATATTGGAGGCCGCCAGCCGCCCTATCGAGCAGCCGGATATGGGTCACGGCCGTGTCGACATCCCAGAGGCCGTTTGCATCCACCCGAACAGCCCCGTCGGGTCCCAGCGCGTCACGAACGGCCGCAACGCGAACGAGATCCTCTGCCAGCGAATCAGGGTGGTCGGCAACCTTGACCTTGGCGGTCCGGCAGCCGGCTCGGATGGTCATCTCGTGGGCTCGGTCGGGTTCAACCGCTGGGACAGTGCTGTTGATCGGAATCTTGTTGCGAACCGGGTCCGGCCAGCCGACAGTGCAC
>QHCA01000073.1 GCA_003244095.1 Pseudonocardiales bacterium
AACGACATCTACACGACCGAGGACGCCGACTTCCTGCGGCGCAACGCCGTGTTGCCGGATCCGCGGATCCGGGCCGTGGCCACCGGATGCTGCCCGCACACCGCGATCCGCGACGACATCAGTGCCAACCTCGACGCGGCGGAGTCGCTGGAGGCGGCCTTCCCCGACCTGGCGTTGGTGCTGATCGAGAGCGGCGGTGACAACCTCACGGCGACGTTCTCGTCGGGGCTGGTCGACGCGCAGATCTTCGTCCTCGACGTCGCGGGTGGCGACAAGGTAGCCCGCAAGGGCGGCCCGGGCGTCTCGCGGTCGGACCTGCTCGTGGTCAACAAGACCGACCTGGCGCCTCATGTGGGGGCTGACCTGGCGGTGATGGCGCGTGACGCGGCGGCGGCCCGGGGATCGTTGCCGGTGCTGTTCACCAGCCTCCGGGACGAGCCACTGGCCCCGTCGGTCGCGGCATGGGTGCGGGGGCGGCTGGCGGCATGAGAGCCACGGCGACGGTGATCGCCGAGGTGGACGATGCCGGCGTCACCGTGGTGCGAGTCGCCGCCGGAGCGCCGCCGTTGACGCCGCGGGTGACCGGCCCGGGCGAGGTATACCTGTGCGCTACCGCAGGCGGGCCGCTGGGCGGTGACGACCTGTGCGTGGACGTACGGGTCGGTGCCGGGGCGGATCTCACCGTACGGACGGTTGCGGCGAGCGTCGTCCTGCCGGGCCCGGGCGGCCCGTCGCGATCGTCGGTGAGGGCGGTCGTCGGGGCGGCCGGCCGGCTGGTCTGGCTGCCGGAGCCCACCGTCGCCGCGGCCGGCTCCGACCACGTGGCGAGCATGGCGGTGGAGCTGGGGCCTGCTGCGACCCTGGTGCTGCGGGAGGAGCTCATCGGCGGCCGGCACGGGGAGCCGTCCGGGGTGCTGCGAAGTTCGTCGGCCGTCTCGCGGGAGGGCCGGCCGGTGCTGGCGCAGACGTTGACGATCGGCCGGGCGGGCTGGCCGGCCGGTGTGCCCTCGCGGGCCGTCGGCAGCCTGCTGGTGGTCGACCGGCCGGAGGCCGAGCCGCCCGCCGGGGTGCTCGGCCCGTGGGCGGTGCTGCTCCCGCTGGCGCACCCCGGCGCCGTCCTGGTCAGTGTCCTGGCCGACGACGCGCGCACGGTGCGCAACGTGCTCGACGGCGGACTCAGGTGGCGTCGAGGTGCATGCCAGGCTCAGGGCGGCGGTGCTTGACGCACCGCGTTCATCGTTCAGCGCCCGATGAACAGGTACTCGTCGACATCCCGTCGCACTGCGGTCGCGTGCGTCCCGAACGAGTACTTGTGGTCGACCTTGCGTACCTCGACGTCGTCTTTCACGTCTCGGAGCAGCGCCTCGATGGTCGCCGCATCCGGAACGGCATTCGAGGAATATGACAGGACGATGGTCGACTCGTGAAACTTCTTCAACATGTCGCGTAGCGCCTGCGTGATGCTGTGCTTGTAGGCGAACGGGGTGTAGCGCTTCGGCAATTTCTTGGTCAGCGTGTTCTGCATGATCGTCTGTCCCTGCCAGTAACAGGACAGCCCTTCGAGGAAGTGATAGCGCTTGATGTAGTCGTTGTCGTCACGCGCCGGCGCGTACGGCGGGTCGAGATACACCAGGTCGTATCCGGCACCGTCAAGGTCGGCCACGTCGGAGGTGATGGACCGGTTGCGTCGGCCATTGTCGAACACCACCGCGTTGTACGCGGCAGCCCGCTCGCGGAAGTGTTCCCGTAGCGGCAGCCGCAGGTCCCGGCGACCGTCGTCGTAGCGAAGACCGCGCACGGTGAAGACGCCACGAGGCTGTTTGCGCGCCGCGGACAGGACGAGTGCGGAGATGGCGAGGGCGCGTTTGTGCCCCACCATGCGGTCGATGTGTGACCACGCGGAGTCGAGGAACTCGCGATCGGCGTCAGTGAAGTAGATGCCGTCGAACGTGGTACGGATGAAGTCGCGCTGGTCGGCTGCCGGCCCGCAGATCCTGTCCAGGTCGGCGGCATCGAGCGTCGTCCTGTGATTCACCACGGTCGCCTGCGTGATGGTCGCCGGGAACGCCAGATAGTCGTTGGACGTGACCTGATAACCCATCGCCTTGAGCAGATAGGAGACGACGCCGCTGCCCGAGAACGCGTCGAGTGCGGTGCGGCCGCCGACCTCGGCGAACAACGGACCCAGATGTGGCAGCAGTCGGTACTTCGAACCCATGTAGCGAAGGCGTGGGAACGCCGCCGCGCGGGCAAGTGCGACGTCAGTCGAGGGGCGGTTGCTGTCGGAGCCGCGCCCTGTGGTCATATCACGTCCTTCACATCATGAGATTGGTCGCGGGCTTATCCACGGGCAGGTCCGGAGTGCCCTGGTGGCCGACGACGACCCATCGGTAGCCATCGCGAGCCGACTTTCGGCGGCACGCGATGATCGTGTCGCCGACCGCGCGCTGTTGCCCCGCCTGGGTGACGCCGCAAGGCTGCCCGGCCCTCTCGCCGTCGCGGGCAGGGGGCACCCGCTTGCGGATGGAATCACGTATCCCTAGGAGAATTAGCGCCACCAGGGCAAGGATGAACCCCCACGACAGAGTCCGGTCCAACGCCTTTACGACCCGCGGGTGGCGATCACCCCACCGGCCGAGCTCCCACATGACATCTCGTAGGTCCACGCGGCTCACCCCGTCCGTCTTGGGCCAGCGTAGATGTTGCTGGGCCGAAGGATTAGCCCGGATCGCCCAGGGTTCAGGCGCGGGTCAGGAGGCGGCCGTGGGGGGTGTCGCCGGTGATCTCCTCGCCGCGCAGCCAGGTGCCGCGGACGACACCGGACATCGCCCGCCCGTCGTAGGGTGTGATCTTGTTGCGGTGCTGCAGCCTGGCCGCATCCACCACAAAGGACTCGTCGGGGGCGAACACCGCGAAGTCCGCGTCCCCGCCGACCGCGATGCGGCCCTTGCGAGCAAGGCCCGCCAGCGCCGCCGGTCCGGCCGCCATCCAGCGCACCACGTCGCTCAGCGAGTGTCCGTGCGCCCGCGCCCCGGTCCACGCGGCCGGCAGGCCGACCTGCAGGCCGGCGATGCCACCCCAGGCGGCACCGAAGTCGCCGGAGTCCAGCCGCTTCAGATCCGGCGTACACGGGGAGTGGTCGGACACCACGCAGGTCAGCACGCCGTCGGCCAGGCCCTGCCACAGCGCGGCCCGGTTGGCGGCCTCGCGGATCGGCGGGCAGCACTTGTACTGTGTCGCGCCGTCCGGCACCTCCTCGGCCGTGAACGTGAGGTAGTGCGGGCAGGTCTCCGCCGTGATGCGCACCCCGTCGCGCCGGGCAGCGGCGATCATCGGCAGGGCGTCGGAACTGGACAGGTGCACGATGTGCGCCCGCGCGCCGGTCGACCGCGCCGCCTCGACGACGGCGGCGATTGCGGCGTTCTCCGCCTCTCGCGGTCGCGAGGCAAGAAAGGCTGAGTACGAGGGGCCGGCCGCCGCCGGCGCCCGCTCGATCGCCCCTGCGTCCTCCGCGTGCACGATCAGCAGGCTGTCGAGGTCGCGCAGCACGGTCAGGTACGACGGCAGATCCGCGGCGTCCAGCGCCGGGAACTCCGGCACCCCGGAGTCGAGCAGGAAGCACTTGAAGCCGACGACGCCGGCGCTGTGAAGGGGGCGCAGGGCGTCAAGATTGCCCGGGACCGCGCCACCCCAGAACGCGACGTCGACGTGCGCCTGATCCCGGGCGGCCGCCCGTTTGACGGCCAGGGCCGCGACGTCCACGGTGGGCGGGATGCTGTTGAGCGGCATGTCCACGATGGTGGTGACGCCGCCGGCCGCCGCCGCCCTGGTCGCTGACGTGAATCCCTCCCACTCGGTGCGCCCCGGCTCGTTGACGTGCACGTGGGTGTCCACCAGCCCTGGCAGCATCGCGGTGTCGTCGTCGAGGCTCACCACCCGGTGCGCGGCCAGGCCGGCGCCGTAGCCCTCGACGGCCACGATCACCCCGCCGGCCTCCCCGACCGTCGCGGCCACCTCCCCCGAGGGCGTCACCACCCGCCGGCCCCGGAGCACCAGGTCGAGCGGGCTCACGGCGTGCGCCGCCCTGCCAGCGCGTCGAGGGTGGCCCGGTCGAAGCCGGTCTCGGCGTCGTCGAGCGCGCCGCAGTGCAGCCCGCGGATGAGGAAGGAGGCCAGCGCCTGCGCGGTGGCGGGCTCGTCGAGCACCCCACCTCGCATACGGCCGAGGTAGTTGCGCAACCGCTCGACCGCCACCGGCAGGCCTTCGCGGTAGAAGCCGTACGTCGCCAGATACCGGCTGATCAGGTGACCGGGGTGCAGGTCCCAGCCCTGGTAGAAGCCGCGCTCCAGCGAGCGCCGGACCAGCCGGGCGTGCAGCGCCAGCGCCGCGGCCACCTGCTCCGGCGGCCCGGCCGGCAGGACGTTCGTCGACCCGTCGGACAGCCGGACGCCGGTGCCGGCCGCGGCCACCTGCATCACCGCCTTGGCATGGTCGGCGGCCGGGTGCTCCATGCTCTGGTGCGCGGCCGCGATGCCGAGGCCGGCGCTGTAGTCGTACGTGCCGTAGTGCAGCCCGGCGCAGCGGCCGCCGGCGGCGTGCACCATCGGAGCGACCGTCGCCGTGCCGTCGGCGCCGACGATGGCCTGGGCGGTCTCGACCTGGACCTCGAAGCGCAACTGCCCCGGGTCGAGCCCGTGCACCGCCTCCAAGCGCGAGCAGACGCCGGCCATCGCGCCCACCTGGTCGACCGAGGTGACCTTGGGCAGGGTGACCACGAAGCCGTCGGGCAGCGGCCCGGCCGCGAGCAGCGAGCCGACGACGAGGTCGAGCGTGCGCAGCCCGCGCCGCCGAGTGGCCGCCCCCAGGCTCTTGAACCGGATCCCGCCGAACGACGGGCCGCCCGCCGCGCCGATCAGCCCGGCCAGCGCACCGCCCGTGGTGACCGCCGCCGTGTCCTCCTCGGCGTCGGGGCGGGCACCGTAGCCGTCCTCGAAGTCGATCCGCAGATCCTCGACCGGCTGATCCGCCAGTTTGCGGCGTACGCGGGCGTAGACCTCGGCGGCGACCGGCAAGGCGACCGGCAAGGCGACCGGCACCACGGTGTCCATCAGGGCCAGCGCCTGCGCGCCCCAGGCGGAGACGTCGGCCCGGTCGGCGGGTACGTAGACCGTGTGCACGGGCTGGCGGGTGCCGGGATCACCCGGGTAGCGGGCCGCCAGGTGCGCATCGGCACCGGCGAGTTGCCGGTCGAGGGTAGCCAAAAACTCGCCGTCGAGCCGCGGTGCAGGCATCGGGCCGGTGATGTCCATAGACCACCGATCCTCTCGCACCCGGCCGCGCGCCGCGGGGCCATGAGCTTGCCCACCTCCTCGACCACGTCACCGGTGATCAACCGCGAGCACTTCGTACTGCGGCGGACCGTGCGTGCCAGGGCCGGGTAGGTCGCCGCACTTCGGAGGGGTTTCAGTGGCGGCGACGGTAGTCCAGGTGCCGGCGCAGCGACTTCGGGGTAGCCAGTTCGCCGGGCGAGGAGTCTGATAGCAGGCATGGCAACCTGCGGGCACCTGGACACGCTGATGTTCGAGACAGACGGCGCCCCGTCGGCCCTCTCCCACTCCTGATCGCGGGCGCTGGTGCGCGGTATCGGCCTGGTCGTGCACCACGGTCGCAGTGCGGCGGTCGCCGCTGCTGCAGACGTCCGTACGTGGGCGGAGAGCCGTGACGTCGCCGTCACCGAACTCGACGTGGGGACCGGCCACCCCGACGGAGTCGACCGGTTGCACGCCGCGGAGGAGGCGGCCCGGGCCGGGCATCCCGACCTCATCGTCACCCTCGGCGGCGACGGCACATTCCTGCGCGGGGTACGGATCGCCGCCGCGGCCGACGCCGCCGTGCTGGGGGCGAACGTCGGCCGGGTCGGCTTCCTCACCGAGGTCACGACCGACGAGCTGGTAGAGGCCCTGGACGCGGTCCAGGACGGCACCGCACTGACCGAGGAGCGGATGACGCTGGCCCTGCGTGCGTCGCGGCCGCTGACCCTGCCGGAGGGCGTGCCGGGCCTGTTGAAGTACGGCCGTGGCCCGGCCCTGCCGCCGCCGCTGCCGCATCCGGGCCGGCCGGGGGACGACGGGTGGGGGGTCGGGCTCGACGTCATCGCGGTCAACGACGTGGTGTTCGAGAAGCTCGCGCGCGACCGGCAGGCCGGCCTGGCGCTGTACTTC
The DNA here is from genome assembly GCA_003244095.1 of Pseudonocardiales bacterium. Taxonomy (GTDB): domain Bacteria; phylum Actinomycetota; class Actinomycetes; order Mycobacteriales; family QHCA01; genus QHCA01. The sequence continues at coordinate 6,222 of QHCA01000073.1, forward strand.
CGCGGGCGGCTGTTCGCGTCCTACTCCGCCGACGCCCTGATCGTGGCCAGTTCCACCGGGTCGACCGCCTACAGCTTCGCCGCCGGCGGGCCGATCCTCTCGCCCCGCCTGGACGCGATGGTGGTGACGCCGGTGGCACCGCACATGGTGTTCGACCGCAGCATCGTCGTGGCGGGCGACGAGCCGGTCGCCGTGCGTGTCCTCGACCACTCCGGCCAGGTCGCGGTCAGCGTCGACGGGCAACTGCGCGGGCTGCTGGACCCCGGGAACTGGATCGCGGTCTACTCCTCACCCTGGCGGGCCCGGCTGGTACGGCTGCGGCCGGTGGACTTCTACGGCCGGGTCCGGCAGCGATTCTCCCTGTCCGATGCCCCCGCGGCCGCCGCCGACGGGTCGGCCCCGCCGGAATACCGGCCCGACACCCCGGTGCCCGAGGAGCTGACCCAGCTGAAGTTCACCGATTGATCTCCGGCGCGGGGCGACCGTCCCGGGTGGTCCGGGCTTGTCAGGAATTGTCCCGGCCGGCCGGTGCTGCTATACATGCCCAGCCGTAGGGGGGTGGATCCCAGCGGCCGCTGCGCTGCGCCTGTGCAGGCCGCCGCGAGATCTCTGTGGAGGAGTAGTCAGTTGATGGGTTCAGGATCAGTCAGCCGGATCACCGCTATCGGTGCGCTGTGCCTGGCGGCCACGTTCGGCGTGAGCGCCTGTGGCCTCACCGGGTCGAATGCCAGCAAGTCCGACGTGGTTGCCGCGCTGAAGAAGGAGTCGGACACCAAGTCCCTGCCCGCCAAGCAGCTCGACTGCCTGGCCGGCATCCTGATCAAGTTCGGCAACAAGTCCGACGTCAAGAAGTTCGCCGACGGCAAGAAGAAGCTCAACGACGTCCGGCAGGCCAGCGGCTCGAGCAAGACAATCGAAAGTGAAACGGCCAAGTGCCTCTAGCGGGCGCTGAGTCCGGGGCGCCCGCCTAACCTGGTCGGGTGCCCGCCTTCGATTCCTACGAAGCGACGACAGTGACCTGTCACGTGCTCGGCGCGCCGGCCGAGCCGGAGGTCTGCCTGCCTGGTGGACCACTGCGCTCGGCGGTGAGTTCGCTCGGGGTGTCCCCGGTGTTCACGGTCGCGCTCGGCTCGATCAGCACGATCTCGGCGCCCTCGGCCGACACCGGCTGGTGCGGCACCCCCTTGGGTACGATGTACATCTGGCCGGGGCCCAGGTGCACGTCACCGGCGTCCATCTGGATGGTCAGCGCGCCGCGCACGACGAGGAAGAACTCGTCGGTGTC
>QHCA01000074.1 GCA_003244095.1 Pseudonocardiales bacterium
AGCTCAAGTGCGGTAACCGGCTGCTCGAGCAGGAGAACGAGGTGCTGCGCCGCGCCGCGGCCTATCTGTCCCAGTGGCTCGCCAACCCGGTCAGCCGGCGGGACTGGGACGACGCGCACCTGAGCAACGCAGTGCTGGACCTGCACGGCGACGACCCGGAGTTCGGGTACCGACTGCTCACCGACGAACTCCGCCTCAACGGCTTCGCCGCGAGTGAGAACCGGGTGTGGCGGTTGTGCTCGCAGCAGCGGATCTTCAGCGTGCACAGCCGCAAGCGCGGCCTGAACCGCGAACCCGGGCCGCCGGTCCACGACGACCTGCTCGAACGGGACTTCACCGCCGACACGGTCAACAGCAAGTCGCTGACCGGCCTCACCGAGCATCCCACCGGGGAGGGCAAGCTCTCCCTGTGCGCGGTCACCGACTGCGCCAGCAACAAGATCGCCGGGTAGGCGCTGGGACACCCGCGAACAACTCCACCTCACGACCGTGACCTGGATCGAACGGACCTACCACCGCCGCCGGCGCCAGGAAGGCCTCGGCAGACTGACCCCCATCGAGTTCGAGACGATCCACCACCGCACGACTCAGACGGCGACCGCCGCTCACAACAAGTGTCAACCAAACTCTGGGCAGTCCCGAATGCTTGGATGCCGCGCTCCGGACCCCGGCCGCTCCCCGTTTGCCAATGATCGCCTGACATCGGCGGCTGACGGATGGACGTTGCCCCGGTAGTCCACCCGACTGGATACGAGACCCGTTGCCATCGGGACCTTCTCCTCTGTCGGGCCGTCGGCGACGACACCAAGGTGAGAGTTAGTCACCGACAACTCTGGAGCACCCATGAAGGCCCTCGTTTACCACGGTCCCGGCATCAAGAGTTGGGACGACGTCCCCGACCCGCGAATCATCGAACCGGCCGACGCCGTCATCGGCGTCGACGCCACGACGATCTGCGGCACCGACCTGCACATCCTCGAAGGCGATGTCCCAGAGTGCGCCGTCGGCCGGATACTGGGGCACGAGGCGGTCGGCACCGTCGAAGCCGTCGGGTCGGCTGTCACCACCATGCGGCCAGGCGACCGCGTGCTGGTGTCCTGCATCAGCGCCTGCGGACGCTGCCGCTTCTGCCGGGAGGGCCACTACGGGCAGTGCCTGGGCGGCGGTGGATGGATCCTCGGCCACAAGATCGACGGCACGCAGGCGGAGTACGTACGGGTGCCGTTCGCGGAGAACTCGACCCACCCGATCCCGGCCGGCATGGACGACGAGTCGGTCCTGATGCTCGCCGACATCCTCCCCACCGCCTACGAGGTCGGAGTCGTCAACGGCGGGACCGAGCCTGGCGACACCGTCGTGATCGTGGGTGTGGGACCGATCGGCCTGTCAGCGATCCTGTGCGCGCGGCTGTTCAGCCCCGCACACATCGTCGCCGTCGACCTTGCCGATGCGCGCCTGGAGGCGGCGAAGCAGCTCGGCGCCGACGTCACGATCAACCCCGCTCGCGAGGATGCCGTTGCCCTCGTCAAGTCACTGACTTCCGGTCTGGGCGCCGATGTCGCGATCGAGGCGGTCGGCGTGCCCGATACCTTCGAAATGTGCACCCGACTCGTTCGGCCAGGTGGTCGCGTCGCCAACGTCGGCGTACACGGCAAGCCGGCGACGCTGCACCTCGAGGACCTGTGGATACGCAACGTCACGATCACCACCGGCCTGGTCGACACCTGGTCTACGCCGACGCTGCTTAAGCTCGTGCGATCCGGCCAACTCGAGGCGAGCAAGTTCGTCACGCACCACTTCAAGCTCGCCGACATCATCGAGGCCTACGACATCTTCAGCCGCGCCAACGAGACGGCGGCTCTCAAGGTGGTCCTGCACAAGTAACCACCTGGGGCGAACGATGTCTCGACTCCTCCGAGGGCTGGGACTAACGACGACGTTGAGGACACCCGTGAGGACGCGGCAGCCGCGTCGTGGGCTTACCCTCGCCCGGGAAGCCTGCCGGTGCCGCAAGTGCAATCACAAGTGGCGTCGTTCTGGCGAACGCCGACCGTACGGCCCAGCGTGACGACTCGAACGAGTTGTCACATCTCCCCGCTAACGTCCTGGTTCAAAGCTGCAGGCGGACCTGAGGGTGTGGATCGGGCAAGCAGTTTCGGTCCCTGCCGCTACATCGCCCGGGGAGGGATGCCGAGGGGATTGTCATGACCGACCTGAGTGTCAGCCGGTGGCGTAGATACGGCAACGACCGGCTCTACGTGAAGGCCGCCGACGGCAGTCAGCTCGGCTGGCACGACTTGCGGTCCGGGAAGGTTGAGGTCACCGACCCCACCCGGGCAGAAGCGTTTCATGACGCGATCGCGCAGTGGCTCACCGCGCAGCCGAAGACCGCTCCGGCGGCAACGCCAGCGGTGGCCGTAACACCTGACACCGGCAGCCTCGACAGCGTCGTGCCGGACGTCGGACCCGAAGAACCGATCGCGTGCACGGCCGAACCGCCGGCCGCCTCCATCGTCCCGCCACCGGTCCTCGCCCCGCCGGTGATCCCCTGCCCTCCCCCGGCCGTGCCGGCCGTGCCGGCCGAGCCGGAATGGCAGGACCTCGCCTCTCACCGTGCCGGCCAGCTGGCCCGCGAGCAGGCCCTCGCGCTCAAGGCCGCCGCACCTGTCCGGACGCTCCTCGCCCGGGCCCTGCGGGTACACACCGATGAGTGGGCCTGGCGCATCGGCGCCGACGGGGAGGAGAAGGTCGCCGCACGGCTCGCCAAACTCACCAGACGTGACCCGCGCTGGCGCATCCTGCACGCAATCCCGGTCGGGGAGAAAGGCAGCGACATCGACCACCTGGTCATCGGTCCTGGCGGCATCTACACCCTCAACGCCAAGCACCACCCCGGCGCGAACATCTGGGTCGGCGGCGACACCGTCCTGATCAACGGCCAGCGACAGCCCCACATCCGCAACAGCCGACACGAAGCCAGCCGGGCCAGCCGACTCCTGAGCGCCGCCAGCGGCCTCCCCGTCGTCGCAGCCGGCACCGTGGTCGTGGTCGGAGCCAGCCAGATAGCCGTCAAGACCCCACCACGGGACGTCTTCATCGTCACCCGCGCGGATCTCACCAACTGGCTTCGCCGCCAGCCCGAAAGACTCAACACCGGCACCATCGACGCCATCTTCGACGCCGCCAGACGCTCCACCACGTGGCACCCGCCCGCTTGATCCGTAGGCCGTGACCACCGACTCGGCCCTCTCTGAGCGTCATTTCCCTCAGCACGGCCACCCCGAAGGTCCCGAAACCACTCCAGTCCTGGAAACTCGCACCACGAGTGGTGCCACGCGGATTCTTCGCCGCCGGCCGAACGCCTGAAGTTTGCGTCGCGAATGACTTCCCGTCGCCACGCCGCCACCGGCCGTTCATACATGCCGGTCAGGGTGGTCTTCGATGGCTGGCGCCGGCCGAGCCCAAGGGAGTCGTTGTGAGCCGTACACACCCGAGGTTGAGGCGCTCGGCAGCAGCCTCAGGCGCCGCAGTCGCCGCGGCGGTCCTGGTTAGCGTCACCGCCGGTCCCGCTGCGGCGGCTCACGGGCATGGTGCAAACCATCACGGCAAGTCGCGCCACGTGCTGTTCATGTCGGTTGACGGGATGCACCAGGCCGACCTGAAGTGGTTCGTCAGCACCCATCCGCGTTCCGCACTCGCGTCGCTGGTGGGGCGCGGCACCGAGTTCACCGACGCTCGGACGCCGTTCCCCTCCGACTCGTTCCCGGGTCTCATCGGGGCCATGACCGGCGGCAAACCCAAGACGACCGGCATCTACTACGACGTCACGTACAACCATGCCCTGATCGATCCGGGTGCGAGCGCGGATCCGGTCCCGGATCCCGCCGTGTGCACGCACCCGGTCCTTGGCGCGAACGTGGCCTACGACGAATCGCTCGATCGCGACACGTCCCGGCTCGACGCGGGTCAGGGCCTGCCGAACCTGCCCGGCGACATCCTGCAAATGACGGCGCACCCACGGACCCTGATCAACCCAGTCCTGCTGCCGATCGACCCGCAGACCTGCCACCGGGTCTACCCGCACTCCTACCTGAAGGTGAACACCGTCTTCGAGGTCGCGAAGGCGCACGGCCTGCGCACGGCATGGTCGGACAAGCATCCGGCTTACGAGATCCTCAACGGTCCCTCCGGCACCGGTGTGGATGACCTGTTCACCCCGGAGATCAACAGTGACGCCGACACCGTCGGCGACGACTGGACCGGCGTCAACTCGCTGACCCGGCAGTACGACCACTACAAGGTCCGGGCGGTGCTCAACGAGATCAGCGGCTACGACCACTCCGGCCGCCGCCTGGTCGGCACCCCCGCCATCTTCGGCATGAACTTCCAGTCGGTGTCCACCGCGGAAAAGTTGCCCGTCTCCGACGGACAACCCGGCGGTTACGACGCCAGCGGAACGACACCGGGACCGGTGCTTCGCCGCGCCCTGGAATACGTCGACGGCGAGCTCGGCACCATGGTGGCAGGGCTGAAGAAGGCCGGTCGCTACGGCGACACGACCATCATCCTGTCAGCCAAGCACGGGCAGTCCCCGATGGACAGCCGGTCGCTGAAGCGGATCGATGACGGGGCGATCGTCGACGGCCTCAACGCCGTCTGGCACCAGCAGCATGCGGACCAGGCCCAGCCGCTCGTCGCCGCGTCGCTCAACGACGACGGCATGCTGCTGTGGTTCAGCAACGGCAACCGCACGCCACTCGCCGACCGATTCGCCGCCGACTTCATCCGCAACTACAACGGAGACGGCACCGGCACCGACGGGCATGCCAAGGCGACCGACATCGCCACCGCACCCGTCCCGTACACCGCGGCAGGGCTCCGCGAAATCCACTCCGGTCTCGCCGCGGCGCGATTCTTCGGCACAAACACCTCCGACCCGCGGGTGCCCGACCTCGTGGGCCTGGCCCAACACGGAATCGTCTACACGGCCAAGACCAGCAAGATCGCCGAGCACGGCGGCAACGACCCGCAGGACCGGCACGTGCCGCTGGTCGTGGCCGGACCCGGCACCGACCACGAGGTGCACGGCGAACCGGTGGAGACCACCCGGATCGCACCCACTATTCTCCGCCTGCTGGGTCTCGACCCCAACGCCTTGGACGCCGTCCGGGCCGAGCACACAGCCGCCCTCGATCGGTAGCCCCGCAGTGCAGCGGCGTAGGGTCTGCCCAGGTACTGGATCGAGGAGATCGACACGACCGGGCTGGTCGAGTTCCCGTCGAAACCGACGCCACGAGAGCGATACACGACCCGAATAACCGCCACGAAAGCGCCGGGCACGTGGCAAACGGTTCACGTCCATGTCAGCGGCGTGAGAATGCTCACCCGAAGGGGGAGTTAGGAGGACCGAGACAGGCGAAAGAATTCCAGCATGAGTTTGAGTACAGCAAAGGCGGCGTCACGCCGGTACTTCTGCCGTGACAAGACGGCCGCGCAGACCACGACGGTGAGCACAAGCAGAACGGCGGCCGTGAGGACGTAGAGAAGCGTTGGACGGTAGGTCAGAGTAAGTAGACCGCCGCCGGCGACGGTGGTCTTGGTGAAGCCGGCGGCAAACGCGCGACTACGGCTCATGGCGGCCATCCGTATGCCTGCGATCAACTGATCGAAGCCAAGGCTGGCAGTCGATCAGTCCTGGCTGGTCCGGAATCGGACAGAACCGGAACCCGGACCCACACCCACCGTCCCGGAGCGTCCAGGGATGTGATGTGGTGGAACTGTGACCAGCACTGACGACCCAGTGGCCCGGTTTCGGGCGCAACTCGTACAGCTGTATGCGGCCGTGGAACACCTGCATACCGGCAACTCGGCGAGCAAGCCGATCTTGAAGACTTGAAGCTGCCGTCGTCGACCATCAAGGATCTACTCACCGGCACGGTGAAACCACGATGGGTCACGGTCCGAGCGTTTGTGCTCGCTTGCGCCGGCTACGCGAGCACCCGCCGCCCACCGTTATCGCTGGCTCCAGGAGCGATCGACATCGGTGTGTGGCGGAAGTCGTACGAAGAGATGGAAAGCGCCCTCAGCGAGAGCGGCGGGCCTACCCAGCAGCGCCGCGGCAGGATGGTGCCTGCGCAGTTGCCCCGTGAACCCGTCCATCGCCACCACCTCGATCCCGTCCCGGAACGCCGGGGTCTGCTGGTCGAGCCAGGTCTTGAACACCGCCTTGGAGCGGCCCTCGACCATGTCCAACAGCCGGGCCGGGCCAGTGTCGTCGCGTACCGGTGTCAGATCGATGATCACGGTGACGAACTTGTCCCCGCGCCGCGCGTGACGCCAGCAGTGCTCGTCCACGCCAATGATGCGGACCCCGTCGAAGCGGGTCGGATCACCGATCAGCGCACGCCGGCCCTCGGCCAACACCGCATCGTTGGCCGTGTCCCACGAGACCGCGAGCCCCTCAGCGACACGAGCGACGGACAGCTGCTGACACACGATGGCCTCCAACGCCCAGCGCACCGCACGACGCGACAGGCGAGCTCGGGGCTCGGCCGCCTTACTGGTGTCCTGCCGCCAAACGTGCCGCCAAACGTGCCGACAGCCGGTGCAGCGGAACCGGCGGACCGTGACCAGCAACGTCGTGGGTCGCCACCCGAACGGCTCGTGCGCCAACCGCCTGCTCACCGTGTCCCGCGGCGCTCCCTCGCCTCCGCAGCGGCGACACCACCGATCACACTCCCCCGGCACGACCCGACATGCCAGCACCGCACGACCCGGCCCGAGCCGTTGACCCACCACCTCCAAGCCGAGCTCGTCGAGGCGGCAGAACGCGCCGAGATCAGGCGCACGAAGGTAGCGTCAAACACGTCGAGGTCTTCCGGATGGGTGGCGTGAGAACCCCCATCATCGGAAGACCTCGACACTCACCCCCGGCACCGACGCGCCGCGGGCTACACCCACAATCCGGAAGAGCCGCCAATGGCACCTACGTGACTTCGGCCGGGATCCGTCCCGCGACGGCGAACGTGCGCGGCCCCGCCCAGTGACAACGAGAGTTCGCCCTGCGGATTCGAGCGTCGGCGAGGTTCCGTGGTGGACATGTCCAGACCACAGCAACTCCCCAGTCGCGGGAGTCTTCCGTCGCGGGCTGAAGACAATTTTCGCGAAGGCAACGGGCGTGTCGTCAGGCTCTGGGCCGAGGACCTGGCCACCGCCGCCGGGCACCCCTTGGACTGGACCCGCGCATCGGCCGAGCGCAACGTCCATGTCGCGGTCGCCGCCACGCACGGGGACTACGAGCCGATGCGTGCCCTGCTTACCACCGTCGCCGGTGGCACACTCGGCACAGACAGGCCCCTGGATGCCCTCAACGACCCGGAACCTGTCAACCTTTGTGAGACAGCTTCTTTGGTCTATTTCTGTGTCGGCGGCTCCGTGTTTTCGGGTCGGTTAATCCAGGCTGCGGTGGGCAGCCCGGGTGGCTGCGGGGGGTTGCGGACAAACCGCTCGGGGTGGGCGCCGTAGGCCGCGTTGAGGACGTGGCCGCGGGTCTCGCGGACGGCACCAGCGCGGAGGTAGTGCACGTCAGCGGGAGTGTGCAGGCCAAGGCCGGAGTGCCGGTGTTCGTGTGCGTACCAGCGGAAGAAGCCGTTGCAGAACACCCGGGAGTCCTCGATGCAGCCGAAGGTCTTGGGGAAGTCCGGCCGGTACTTCAAGGTCTTGAACTGCGCCTCGCTGTACGGGTTGTCGTTGGACACCCGCGGTCGGGAGTGGCTCTTGGTGACGCCCAGGTCGGCGAGTAGGAACGCCACCGGCTTGGAGGCCATCGAGCTGCCACGGTCGGCGTGCAGGGTGAGCTGGTTGCGGTCGATGTTCTGCTGCCGGACGGCTTCGCTGATGAGCCGCTCGGCCAGGACAGCGGACTCGCGCGAGGCGACCATCCAGCCAACGGGGTAGCGGCTGAAGATGTCCAAGATCACATAGAGGTAGAAGTGGGTCCACTTCGCGGGGCCGTGCAGCTTGGTTATGTCCCAGCTCCAGACCTGGTTCGGGCGGTCCGCGACCAGCTCAGGCTTGACCTTCGCGGGGTGCGTGGCGTGCCGCCGGCGGTCGCCGGTCTCGCCCCGGTCCCGCAGCAGCCGATACATCGTGGAGATGCTCGCCAGATAGACACCGTCATCGAGCAGCGTGGCGTAGACGCTGGCCGGTGCGGTGTCGGTGAACCGCTCCGAGTGCAGCACCACCAACACCGCAGCGCGCTCGTCCTCACTCAGCGCCCTGGGCTGCTGCTGCACCCGCGTGATTGCAGGTGTCACCTCGCAGCCCCACGGCGACAGGGCGGCCGGCGGCTCCTCCACCGAGGCCTTGCGGCTGCGGTAGTGCGTGGCTCGTGGTGCGCCCACCGCCTCACACCCGGCCTTGCGCCCGACCAGCGGCGCGAGCTCCTCGATCGCCTCGGTGATCGCGGTCATCACCATCGTGCTCATGTCGCCGGGCCCTTGTCCGTCACGCTGCCAGTGGCGAGTTGTTCCAGCAACGCGGAGAGTTTTCCCTGCACCTCGATGACCCGCCGGGACGTCTCGAGCTCGTGCTCGAGCTTGGCGACCTGGGCCCGGAGCCGAACGTTGTCACGTTCGGTCGGGTCCGCCGGCGGCCGTCCCCGCGTCTTGCCGAGCGCCGTCATCGCGCCCTTCGCGGCCTGCTTGCGCCACTCACTGATCAGCGACGTGTACAGGCCCTCACGGCGCAGCAGCGCGCCCTTGCCATCGCGATCGGCCGCCTCGTACTCGGCCAGCATCTCGGCCTTGTACTTCGCGGTATACGACCGCCGAGACGCCCGCTCGGGCACCTGCGGATCCGGTGCATCTCCCACCCGCACAGCATGCGACGACGGGATCACCGAGGTAGTGATCGACATTCAACTTCTCTCCAGAACTCACCCTCAGGACTCAGATGTTCCTACCAGCCGGGTGTCTCAAGAAAGGTTGACAGAGAGGG
>QHCA01000075.1:0-452 GCA_003244095.1 Pseudonocardiales bacterium
GAAGGCCGCGAACAGCGCGCCGGTGCCACCGAGAAGGGCGATGAGACTGAGTACGCTCCACACCACCGTGTTGGCCGTCGGGCTGTTGTGCACCAGCGGCTCGGCCGGCCAGTTGTTGGTGTAGCTGTAGTTCTTGCCCGGCCGGTTGGCCGAGGCCGCCCAGGCGCTCCACGCGAAGTAGCTGGTGACCTGCCGGATCTGCTCCGGGTCGGTGATCGCGCTGGGCCGCAACCCGGTCTTGCCCCCGGGCGCGGACAGCGTGCCGGCGTAGTGCGCGGTGAGCTGACGGAACGCGGCGGCTTGCGCGTCGGAGACGGTGAGTGTGCGGGTGGCCGGGTCGAAGTGGTTGGACTTGAAGTCCTCAGCGGTACGGGTCACCGCGGTGTCCGAGCCCGCGCCGCCGTAGGCCTGCCGCACCAGGGCGGCCGAGCGGTGCAGGTAGTCGGCGGTGA
>QHCA01000075.1:489-6784 GCA_003244095.1 Pseudonocardiales bacterium
CCGAAGATCGAGCCGTACTCCATGAGCCCGTACCGCAGGAAGACGTCCTGACCGGCCCTGATGTCGGCGCCGCTGAACACCGGCTGCCCCGACGCGGCGACCACCGTGTCCGGGATCGGGGGGCTGGACTGGTAGGTCTGCCAGCCCATCAGCACGAGGACGAACAACCCGAGCAGTGCGACCAGTGCGGCGGCCTGCACCCAGCCTCTCGACACGAGGGAGGTGCGGCGCCCCGGCGGGGAATCGGTAACCGTCGTCATCTCGGCTCCCGGGCTGCCACCTCGGACCGCGGCCAGTGGTTTCTAGCGCGCTGATTCACAGCAGCCCGACCCAAACATAGCGACGACATCCGGGATGACGCTGCTTTGAGCGCCGGGAAACCGACGTTATCCGGGATAACGCTGCCTGGGCGGGCCGGTGCCGGCTATTCGTCGCTGGTGAGGGTGAGGGTCGACAGGCGGCGGCCGGCATACCAGGTCGACCCGGCGAACAGCACGACCAGCAGCACCACACCCACCGGCAGGCCGACCGCCGAGCGCACCTCGGAGCCGGCGATCCACCGAGTGACCGCCAGGGCCCACTGCTGCACGCTGAGCTTCTGCGCGCCCGGCACGTAGCCGCCGAGCACCGTCTCCCAGATCAGCGCGTACAGCAGGCCGACGATCACCGCATTGCGGGTCAGCACCGACAGCAGCAGGAACAGCGCGCAGTAGGCGACGCCGGCGACCAGGGCCCCGACGGCGTACCCGACCGCCAGGCCGCCGGCCAGCCCGGACATGATCAACCCGGCGAGCAGCGTCGGCAGCGCGGCGAAGACCGTCACCGCGATGATCGCCACCATCAGCTTGGAGCGCACGATGACCGGACGGCTGATCGGCTTGGCGAGCAGGTAGACGACCGATCCGTCGTCGATCTCCGGGCCGAGCACACCGGTGCCGGTGATCAACCCGAGCAACGGCACCAGGGTGCCCAGGGCGAACGCACCGAGCAGGGTCCGCGTGACGCCCTCATCGGACCCGGCGAGAAGCCGGATGACGACCGCCAGCAGCAGGAGCACGCCGGGCAGCAGGAGCAGCAACAGCGCCCGCCGCCGGCCGAGCAGGCCGCGCAGCGACAGCCGGAGCACCGTGGCGTTCATGACCCCACCATGTTCATGACCCCACCAAATAGGAGAAGACGCTCTCCAACGACTCGTCGGCCGGCGCGACCTCGAACAGCCGGATGTTGCCGGCCCGGGCCAGCGACGGCACCAGCCGGGCGAAGCGCGGGAAGTCCGCGGCCTGCGCGTGCAATGTGTCGCCCTCCAGGCGCACCCCGTTGCACGCCCCCTCGGCCATCAGGGCGGCGGCCAGCGCGCGGTCGTCGCTGGACCGCAGCACGTACAGGTGCGGCCGGTTGGTCATCAGCCGCCGGATCTCGTGGAAATCCCCCGAGGCGGCATGCCGGCCCGCGACGACGACCTCGATCCGGCCGGCGATCTGCTCGACCTCCTCGAGGATGTGCGAGCTGAACAGCACCGTGCGGCCGTCGCGGCCCATCTCGTCGAGCAGGCCCATCAGGTGCTCCCGCTGGCGCGGGTCCATCCCGTTGAACGGCTCGTCCAGCAGCAGCACCGCCGGATCATGCACCAGCGCCGTCGCCATCTTGACCCGCTGCTTCATCCCCTTGGAGTACGTCGAGACGGCCCGGCCGGCCGGCCCGGTCATCTCCACCGTCGCCAGTGCCCTATCCGCCGCGGCGCCCGGGTCGGGCAGCCCGTGCAGTTCGGCGTTGGCCACGACGAGTTCGTAGCCGGTGAGGAAGTCGTACATCGCCTCGCGCTCGGGAACCAGGCCGAGGACGCGATAGATCGACGTGTTACGCCAGACCGGTTGGCCGTCGAGGGCCACGGTGCCGGCCGACGGCGGCAGGAAGCCGCCCATCAGGTGGATCAGGGTCGACTTGCCCGCGCCGTTAGGGCCGAGCAGGCCGGTGACGCCGGGCCCGATCGTCATCGTGATGCCGTTGACGGCCACCACGTTGCCGAACCAGCGCGACACCGCCTCCAGCGCCAGCGTGGTCACGAGATCGACACCTTCCGGTAGCGCAGCACGAGCAGCCCGAACGATCCGGCCAGCAGGGCGAGGGTGGTGGCGAGGAAGACCAGCCCGCCCGTGGTCCCCGGGGGGCCTACCGGGGAGGACGGCCGGGCGTTGAGCAGCCACACCTGCACACCGTCGACGAGGGTGAACGGCGAGAACAGGCCGGCGTAGGCCGCCACCGTGTCCTGGCCCTGGTCCTGCGCGATGCCCTGCACCACGCTGACCCCGGAGTACGTCACGAGCAGCACCGCGATGACCGCCGCTACCCCGAGCCCGCGGCGCGGGGTGAATGCGGCGATCAGCAGGCCCACGGCGGCCAGCACCACGGCGAAGAACACCGCGCCCACCGCGCCGAGCAGGAAGTGCCGGGTCTCCGCCCCGGCGGGCAGCCGGGCCAGCAGCCCCCCGCCGTACAGGATCACCAGCGGCGAGACGAGGAGCAGGAGCAACGCGCAGACCATCGCGGCGTACTTCGCCAGCACGTAGTCCAGGCGGCCCAGTGGCCGGGAGAAGTACAGGGAGGTGAGGCGGAACCGCAGGTCGCGCGACACCATCTGCGGTGACTGCGCGGCGACGAAGATCGCGACGACGGCCAGGAGCACGACGGCGTACCGGGTGTACGGCACAGGCTGCGCGGTGAGCTTGAAGCCGTTGACCACGGCGGCGATGACCAGCGCGGGGACACACATGATGACCAGGAGCAGGATCGGCATGACCTTGGACTTGGCCGAGCGCCCGAGCCCGTAGGCGCCGCGCAGGCTCTGCACGAACAGCGCCCGGACGATGGCTCCCCGGCCCAGCCGCGGCCCGGTGTAGTGGCGGTAGCCGATGTCGTGGATGACACCGGTCTGGTCAGCCGACATCGGCGGCCACGGTTGCCTCCGACGGCACAGCGCGGAAGATCTCGGCGATCCGGTGCCGGCGCTGCTCGATGCGGACCAGGCCGACACCGAGGTCGGCCACCCGGTCGCGGACCAGGTCATAGGCGACCCCGTCGCCGATCTCGACCTCGATCATCCGGCCGGACAGGGTGGCGGTGACGCCGGCACCGACGAGGGCGGCGACCAGCGCCTCGGGCCGCTCGGTCACCTCGACGAGCAGCCGCTCCCGGGTGCCGGTCACCGCGGCGGTCGACGAGGAGTGCAGCAGCCGGCCGCCGTCGATCACGACGATGTGGTCGGAGATCTGCTCCAGCTCGCCCAGCAGGTGGGAGGTGACGAGTACGGAGATGCCGAACTCCGTGCCGATCCGCCGGATCAGCCCGAGCATGTCGATCCGGCCGGCCGGGTCGAGGCCGTTGGTCGGCTCGTCGAGGAACACCAGTTGCGGGTCGTGGACCAAGGCCTGGGCGAGCTTGACCCGCTGCTTCATCCCGGTGGAGTAGCCGCCGATCGGCCGGTAGCGCTCCTCGTACAGCCCGACATGTCTTAGCGTGTCCGCGGTCCGCTCGCGGGCGGCCGTCTTGGGCAGGCCGGACAGCCGGCCGAGTTGCACGATCAGCTCGGTGGCCGACACGTCGGGCGGCAGGACGTCGTGCTCGGGCATGTAGCCGACCTGCTCGCGGATCCGGTCTCCCTCGGTGACCACGTCCAGGCCGAGCACGCTCGCCGTGCCGGAGGTGGGCGGAAGGAGGCCGAGCAGGATCTTGATCAGGGTCGACTTGCCCGCACCGTTGGCGCCGACCAGCCCGACCACGCCCGGCGGCACCTCGACGGTGAGGCTGTCCAGCGCCGTGACCCGCGGGAACCGCTTCGTCAACGCCTGTGCGGTGATCACTGACACGCCTTTCAACGTAGCGGGGTGCCGACTCCTCCGCGTCAGCTCCCCGGCTGAGTCGCGCCTACGCCGCAGGGAGACGTAGTGACGTAGGCGTAGGAGCCGCCTTCCGCACAGTCGGCGCGGGCCGGGGTGGCGGTCTGGAAGTTGATGTTCATGGCGGCCTTGCCGCCGGGTTGCAGGTCGACCCGGAGCGCCGTGGCACTGCACTTTGCTAACTTGTGCGCGACTGCCCGACTTGGACCGGCTGGACCGGGGACCCGCGCGACGTCTAGGAGCTGGCATGTGCGACGACCATTCGATGGTGCTCGACGACGACCGGCCGGAGCGGCCGGCGCTCCCCGCGGGTCAGGTGTCGCGGCGCCGGTTGCTGCAGGCCGGCCTCGGTGCCGCAGCGGGTGGCCTGTTGCTCCCGGCGGGGCTGACCAAGCTGCCGGCGGCGGTCTCGACCGCGTCGGGGATCGACGACACCACGGCCGTCTCGATGGCCATGCACGTCCACACGTCCTTCAGCGAGCAGTCCGGCTCGGTCGAGGCCCACCTGGCGCAGGCGGCGCAGAATTCCGTCGACGTGATGTGGCTGACCGACCACGACCACCGCATGCTGCAGCTGGACTACCGCCAGGTGGTGCACTTCACCAGCCTGACCGCCGAGGACAGCGACGGCCCGGCATGGTCGTGGGAGCGGCGCGATGCCGGGCCCCTGACCGCCTCGTCGTCCGGCGGCATCGCGAGCCAGGCCTCGCCGGACGACCCGATCCCCACCGGCAGCCTCCAGGTCAGCGCGCAGAGCCAGTCCACCGCCGTGGCATCGCTCGGCTTCTTCGCGAACTCCGTCGCCGCCGGGTTGAACTACCACGGCAACCTCTTCGGGCAGAAGCTGACGATCGACGTGCTGCCGTCGTCGATCGGTCCGGACGGCTACCTGGAGCTGCTGGTCGACACGTCCTTCCACCCGGCCGTGGCCGGCCGGCCGGCCGGCCGCTACTCGTTGTCCTACCGGTTCGGCGGGGCGGCGGGAGCCGGCCGGCAGGTGGCCAACGGCATCGCCGGCATCGTCCACGTCGCCGTCGCACCTGGCCGCTGGAACACCGTCACCGTGACCCCGACCGACGACATCGCCGCCCTATGGCCGGACATGGCGGAGAAAGACTTCGCCTCCTTCGGTCTGACCCTGAGCGCGGTGAGCACCGGGGGCGTGGCCAGCGGCCTTTTCGACTACCTGCGGTTCAGCCGCACGCACAACACCGGCAACGTGCCGCTGCGGACGCAGGCCGACCTCATGGACGGCTACCGGGCGGCCTACCGGGCCGTGACGGCCTACCAGGGCCTGGAGATCTCCGGCTTCTCCCCGCACGTCAACTGGTTCGGGCCGGGCGTGCAGCTTGGCGACTACAACACAGTGACCTCCGACAACTACCTCGAGTTCCTCCAGGGCCAGATCGCGGACATCCACTCTGCCGGCGGCGTCGCGTCGTACAACCATCCGTTCGGTACGACCCCTGCTCCTGCCCTGCCGGTGCCGGAGCAGAACGCCCTGGTGTCCCAGGTCGCGGCAACGCTGCTGGCCAACGACGTGCTGGGCTGCGACGTCATCGAGGTCGGCTACCCGCTGCGCGGCCAATGCGACCTCGACCACCATGTCGCCCTGTGGGACGTGCTGTCCCGTAACGGCCGCTTCGTCACCGGCAACGGCGCCAACGACGACCACTTCGGGGAGGACTGGGCAGGCCTCAATTCCAACTGGTACACGTCGGTATGGGCGCGCGACACCGACGAGCGGCATCTCGTCCAGGCGCTGCGGTCGGGCCGCGCCTGGACCGCGTCACTGTCGCGCTTCCGCGGCAACCTGGATTTGCTGGTCGACGGGACCGCACCGATGGGCTCGGTGTCGGTGTCCTCCGTGCAGCAGCGGCAGGTCGAGGTGGCGGCCACCGGGCTGCCGCAAGGCGGCATCGTCGAGGTGGTGCGCGGGGCCTGCGACTTCACCGGCACAACGGCCAGCACGACGACTGTGGCCAGCTTCTCCGCTGCCGACCTGGCCGGCGGGTCGGTGAGCCTGGGCGTGGACACGAGCAGTTCGTGCTTCGTACGCACCCAGGTGCTCGACTCCGGCGGTCAGATCGTGGCGCTGTCCAACCCCGCCTGGCTGCTCCGGGCGAATCCCCCCCGCGGCATCCCGGCCGCCCGCGACTGGTCGTAAGCCGCGGGAATGCCGGCCTGCTCGCGGATCCGCTGGGGGCACCCGGACCCCGGATGGTATAGCTCGACACCAAGCGTGCACGGTCGCCCCGGTTTTTCCGGTCGATTAGCGCTCAGTCGGGCATCCCCGTCGACTTCGTCACCCGTACACAATTCGGGGCGCTATCACGGCAGGTGTCCGGTGGAACGGGGGGAGTGGGGTATCCGCCCAGGGGTGGGCAGGGCGACGATACGGC
>QHCA01000075.1:6934-10804 GCA_003244095.1 Pseudonocardiales bacterium
AGGTCGAACGCGGCGAGCTTCGCCGATGAGGGAATGGCTCGCCCGCAGCGGGTTGACGTCTCGGGTAGGAGGCCGCCGGTCGGTGGACGGCGGCCGCCGCCGAGACTGCCGCCGGTATCCCGGCCTTCAAGGTTCGCCAGCTTGTCGATGAGGGAGTCACGCTCGGTCGCGTCGGGCTTGGGGTCCTGGGTCATGCATCCCAGGCTCTCGGCCCCGCCCGGTATCGCAGAGGGACGCTGGGTACCTATTCGATCGAGGTCAGCCACGGCGGTAGGACGCAGCGTCCTACCTGTTGCCGACGCCGAGCCGGCCCGCCAAGTTGCGCAGCGGCGAGCTGCGTCGGCGCTCGTGCTCTAGCAGCTCTTGCACGACGGCCCGCGGAAACGCCTGGTAACGGATCCACGCTGGCGCCATCCGTTCGACGGTCAGCAAGGCGTCGAGGGCCTGGTCGTCGTGGACGAGGTTCGTGTGCGCATAGGCGACGTCGGTCAGATGGCGTGCCCGGGCGGCCAATGGTAGGCCGGCGTCTGCGGGCATCCGTTTGGCCCGCTCCAGCGCCTTGCCGAACTGTCCGGTGACGACGGCCACATCGACCGACTGCATGGTGACCTGGGCCGGTCCGAAGGCCACTTCGTAGTCATTGCGGTCGGTCCCGAGCCGGGCGGCCGCGCCTTGGGCGACGCTGAGCAGGTCGTCGGCCGTGTCGATGCGCCCGTCCCGCGCCGCCGCGGTTGCCCCGGTGAGCACGAGGCTGCCCCACAGGGACATCTCCTGTGGTGGCGCGGTGCTGAATCGGGGTTCCATGCGTTCGGCGGCGCGCACGGCGATCTGGTGGGCTTCCTGCGTACGGCCCTGCTTCTGCACGAGCCAGGCGAACGACCCGAGTAGCGCTGCCTGCCGCAACGGGTCGCCGCCTCGGTCGGCATCTCGGAGAGCATGCTCGACCGCGATGTGACCGAGGTCGTTGTACCCCAGGTGAGCAACCGTGCAGGCGGTGATCTGGTACAGCTGCGCTGTCAGGTCGAGCGCCTCGCTGCGGTCCCCTCGCGCCTGCCGGGTGACCGCCCGACCTTGCTGGATGAGTCCGGGGAGGACCGCACCGAGCTGGTCGTACCGGCCGGCCCAATAGGCGCCCCAGCCGTAGTCCACCTGGCTGCGCAGGTCGGCCACGGTGAGTCCTTGCTCCTCACCGTCGACGTCGTCGAGGTCCTCGTCGAGCATGGTGAGTGCCCGCCGGATGGCCAGAATGCCGGCGTCGGCACCGTCGCTCGCCGCGTCGTGGAAGGCGAGCCGCTGGCGGCCCAGCAGGGCGCTCACGTCCACGTCGAGCGCGTGGGCGATCTTCTGGAGGGTGCCGACGAGGGCGGTGCGTTTGGTGCCCTGCTCCAGCTTGCGTATGACGTCCACGCTGATACCGGCCAGCTCGGCCAGCTCTCGCTGTGTCAGTTGCGGCCCCTGCCTGGTCCGCAACTCACGGATCCGCTCACCGATGGTCTCCCCGGCGTGCTCCACGAGAGCCTCCCCGGTTACGTCGGGTGGTGGTGGGCCGCCCAGCGACCGGCGCCCCCTATTCCACCGTACCGCCGTCAGGCGGCCTCTGGCCCGCCCGAGTTGTGCCCATACTTCGTTCTACGGGGAGAGGGGGTATCCGCCCAGAGGTGGGCAGGGCGACGATACGGCTGGGTCAGCTGTCGGCGGTGAGGATGCGTACTGCCTCGCGGGCGACGGCTGGATGCACGACGGTCTCCAGGGCGAGCCGTGCGGTCTCCTGGCCGCCGTAGTGGTTGCTATGCGTGAGGACGCAGCACGCGGCGTCGATGAGGGCGAACAGCCGGCGCTCGCCGGTGGACGTGTCGGCGTTGATCAGGTCGAACGCGGCGAGCTTCGCTGATGAGGGAATGGCTCGCCCGCAGCGGGTTGACGTCTCGGGTAGGAGGCCGCCGGTCAGTGGACGGCGGCCGCCTACCCGACTGTCTCCGGTATCCCGGCCTTCGAGGTTCGCCAGCTTGTCGATCAGGGAGTCACGCTCGGTCGTGTCGGGGTTCTCAGGCATGCGAATGAACGTAGGAGCGGGCGTGCCCCGGCTTGGTGCCGTCTGGCACCTAGGGGGCTTTCGCTATCCGGCGACGCCGAGCCGCTCGGCCAGGCCACGCAGCTCGCTACCGCGTTGCGCCCGGCCGAGCAGTCCCCGGGCGGTCTCGGCGGCGATCGGGCTGGAGCGGACGTGTTGCGGCCCGATACGTTCGGCGGTCAGGAGAGCGCGGGTTGCCTCCCGGTCGCGGCGGACGCGGGCGAAGGCACGACCGGCGTCCAGGTAGAACATGACCTGCCGCATCGGGACTGGCAACACGGCCGGGTCGGTGCCGTTCGCGATCTGCACGGCCTTGCCGGGGTCGCCACCGTCGACCTCGCTGCTCAACTGCCAGAAGGCGACGTTCGTCGGCCCGAAGTACTGATCGAACGTCGTCGTCTCGCCGGTGCGGGCGGCGACACGTGCGGCCTCGGCGAAGTATTCGGCGGCGTCACCGGGGCGCTTGATCGCGTAGGACGTGTGAGCGGACGTGAGGAGCAGCAGGCCGAGCATCTCGGCGGCGTTCGGGGCGCTCAGGTTGTCTTGTAGCGCGTCCACGGCCCGGGTCGCCAAGGCGTGCCCGCGCTCGTACGCGCCGCAGCCGGTGGCGGCGTGAGTGCGCGCCCAGGCGGAGAAGCCGAGCAGCACCGGGTCGTCGAGGGCTTCGGCTGCCTGCCGGGACCATTCGGCGCCCAGCCACGCTTCGGCCGGGTACCCGGTGTAGCGGGCAACGCTGAGGGCGACGTCGCCGACGATGACCGCCAGGCGCAGCGCCGTGTCCCGGTCGGGGCTGGCCGCGGCGGCGTGCAACTCGCGGATGAGCCGGGGCAGGTACTGGCCGGCCCCGGCGTAGTCCAGGCGGCTGCGTAGGGCCTGCACCAGTTCGGTTTCCCGCTCCAGGACGGGCAGGGGCCTCGGGGCGTGCGTCGGAGGCTCGCCGAAGTCGGCTTCGATGAGTGCTCCGCGGATCGCGTGCACGTTGGCCTGCGCTACGGCGGCCGACTGGTCGGCGGGTGCGCCGGGCTGCCCGGTCAGGTCTGTCACCGAGCATTCGAGGCCGGCTGCGATGTCGGCGAGGATGAACCGATTGTCAGCCGAGCGAGTGCCGCGTTCGATCCGGGAGAGCGTCGTGTGGGAGATGCCGGCCCGGTCGGCGGCGAGTCGGACGGTCCACCCGCGGAGTTGCCGGCGGGCTCGGATGCGTTCGCCGATGGTCAGGTCGACGGGTGTCAGGCGCTTCGGCATCGCCGATCATCTCCCGGTTACGTCGGGTTGTGGAGGGGGCGCCGACGTAACCGACGGCCCCGATCCACGGTACCGCTTCGTGCCGGCAGCGATCAGTGGCCGAGTCTTGCGCGCACTAATCGAGCATGTGCAGGCCGGGGCTGCGCTGCTGGTCTCCCTCGTGGACACCGGGCGAGGAAGGGATGCTACGAGACTCGGCGATGTTCTCCGTGATCGTCGCCGAATGGGCCACCGTCAAGTCCGAGTTGGCGGCCCGTGTCGCAAAGGTGAGCACCGGGCTGGACTGACCGACCGGGGAAACATGCCGGCGCTGTGCCACGGAACCTCAGGTCATTTGGAGGAAGATGTCGATGAAGCCGTTGGTGTCGGCGGGGACCAGGTTCGTCGCGGCGGAGTCAAAGACCACGTACCTGCCACCGGTACCGATGGCGGGGGCTCGGCTGTCGCCGTTGCCCTGCACGCCGGTGTCGGTGACGCTGGCCCGGCGGGTGGTGCCGGCCACCCAGTCGCGGACGAAGACGTCGACGTGGGCGTTGGTGTCGGCGGGGACCAGG
>QHCA01000076.1 GCA_003244095.1 Pseudonocardiales bacterium
TGCTGCGTGAAGTACGGCGTCACGTCGCAGTACGTCCTCGGCCTGGAGGTCGTGCTGGCCTCCGGGGAGGTGCTGCGGACCGGCCGGCGGACGGTCAAGGGGGTGGCCGGCTACGACCTGACCCGGCTGATCGTGGGCAGCGAAGGGACGCTCGGCGTGATCACGCAGGCGACCCTCGGACTGCGGCCGGCCGTCCCGCTCCCGCTGACACTGGCCGCGGTGTTCGCCTCGACCTCGGCGGCCGGCGCGGCGGTGAGCGCCATCGTGGCGTCGGGCGCCGTGCCCGCCCTGCTGGAGATCGTCGACCGGGTGCACCTGCGGGCGATCGAGGCGTTCAGGCCGATGGGTCTCGACACCGGGGCGGCCGCCCTGCTGCTGGCCCAGTGCGACACCGGCCCGCAGGCAGCGGCCGACCTGGCCGCGCTGGCCGCGATCTGCACCGGAGCCGGCGCCACCGAGGTGGTGCAGGCCGACGACGCCACCGAGTCGGCGATGCTGCTCGAAGCGCGCCGGCTGGCCTACCCTGCCATGGAGCGGCTCGGCACGGTGATCGTCGACGACGTGGCCGTCCCCCGCTCCCGGCTGGCCGACCTGCTCGACGGCGTCGAGCGCATCGGGATCGACTGTGCCGTGACGGTCGGCGTCATCGGCCACGCCGGCGACGGCAACATGCACCCCAACATCGTCGTGCCGCACGGTGACGAGGCGGCGCTGCTGCGCGCCCGCGCGGCGTTCGACGCGATCATGCGGCTCGGCCTGGATCTCGGCGGCACGGTGACCGGCGAGCACGGTGTCGGCCTGCTCAAGCGCGACTGGCTGGCGACCGAGATCGGCACGGTCGGCGTGCGCATCTCCCAGGCCGTCCGGGCCGCCTTCGATCCGGCCGGGATCCTCAATCCCGACAAGGTCATCTGACTCGCTCGTACCGGAGCAGCACGACGCCGTTGCCGAATTGCCGGGTCTCGGCCAGCCGCAGGTCGAGCCGCGGGCCGGCCGGCGGGAACAGCGGCCGACCGCGCCCCAGGACCACCGGGTGCACATAGAGCCGGAACTCATCGACCAGGTCCTGCCGGATGAACTCCGCGGCCAGATCGGGCCCGCCGAGGGCGAGGTCCCCACCGGGCTGCGCCTTGAGCGCGACGACCTCGGACGCGACCACCTCGCGGACCACCGTGGCGTTCCAGCCGGCCCGCTGCAGGGTCCGGGAGTAGACGATCTTCGGCATGTCTCGCCAGATCCGGGCGTAGTCCGCCATGGTCGGCGTGCTCGCCGGGTCCTGGTCGGCGGTCGGCCAGAACTGCGCCATCTCCTCGTACATC
This sequence comes from Pseudonocardiales bacterium, assembly GCA_003244095.1. Lineage (GTDB taxonomy): Bacteria > Actinomycetota > Actinomycetes > Mycobacteriales > QHCA01 > QHCA01. Next base: position 1,320 of record QHCA01000076.1, read on the forward strand.
ACCCGGCCGTTGAGGAACGCGCCCATCGGGGCGAGCACCTCGTTGAAGTGCTCGTGCAACTCGTCGTCGACCTGGTGCCAGTCGAGCTCGCCGGCCGGCCCCGCGAAGTAACCGTCGAGGGACACCGACAGCATGAAGACGATCTTTCGCGGCATGGCTTCCTCCCAGGGCTGCAGCTGATCTACACCCCGCCGGTGCGCACGTCGGGTGCGCCCATCCGGGCGGCGTCCGCCGTCCGGTCGTCGGGCTGGCGTTGCGACTCCCGCTCGGCGGCGATCCGGGCCTGATAGTGCGCCACCTCGTTTGCCCGGGTCGCGGCATCCCAGCCGAGCACCTCACCCATCAGCTCCGCGGCCGGCCCGGCCGCGGCCACACCGCGGTCCCAGGTCTCGATCGAGATGCGGGTACGGCGGCTGAGCACGTCGACGAGGTGCAGAGCCCCCTCGGCCGAAGCCGCGTAATAGACCTCGGCCCGCAGCGTCTCCGGCGCCCCCGGCAGCGTCCGGGCCAGGTCCGGCCGCCGCACGACCAGGGCGACCAGCTCGGCGATCAGTGCGCCGTAGCGCACCAGCAGGTGCTCGACCTGCCCCGGCGTGAAGCCGCCCAGCGCCGCCGTCCAGTCCCGGTTGGCCAACGCCACGTCGTAGCCCTCAGCGCCGACGAGTGGGATCTCGTGGGTACGGCTGCGCGGTGCCGAGGGGACGGCCGCATCGACGGCGTCGCGGGCCATCACGCGGTAGGTCGTGTACTTGCCCCCGGCGACCAGGATCAGCCCGGGCAGCGGCTGGACGACGGCGTGCTCGCGGGACAGCAGCGACGACGCCTCGTCCTCACCGGCCAGCAGCGGGCGCAGGCCGGCGTAGACGCCCTCGATGTCATCGGGCCGCAGCGGCCGGGCCAGCACCTGGTTGACCTGCCCGAGCAGGTAGTCGATGTCGGTGGAGCTGGCCGCCGGGTGCGCCCGGTCGAGGTTCCAGTCGGTGTCGGTGGTGCCGATGATCCAGTGCTCGTACCACGGGATCACGAACAGCACCGACGTGCCGGTGCGCAGGATCAGCCCGGACTCGCCGTCGATGCGGTCGCGCGGGACGACGAGGTGCACCCCCTTGGACGCGCGAACCCGCAGGCCCGACCGGGCGCCCACCATCGCGCCGATGTCGTTGCTCCAGACGCCGGTAGCGGCCACGACGGCGCCACCCCGGACGGCGATCTCCGCACCGGTCTCCAGGTCGCGTACGCCCACGCCGGTGACCCGGTCACCCTCGCGCAGCAAGGACATGGCGCGCATGCTCGTGACCAGGGCCGCGCCGTAGGTGGCGGCGGTGCGCGCCATGAACATCGTGTGCCGGGCGTCATCGACGTGCGCGTCGTAGTACTGGATCGCCCCCGTCAGCGCATCCGGCCGCAGCCCGGGCATCAGCCGCAAGGCGTCGGCCTTGAACAGGTGCCGGTGCACCGGCACCCCGCGGGAGATGCCCGGCGCGCTGGCCAGCAGGTCGTACAACGCGATGCCGGCCCCGTAATAGGGCCGCTGCCACCAGTGCCGCAGCGGCAGCAGGAAAGGCACCGGCCGCACCAGGTGCGGCGCGATCGTGCCCAGCAGCAGGCCGCGCTCCTTCAGGGCCTCGCGGACGAGCGGGAAGTCGAGTTGCTCGAGGTAGCGCAGGCCGCCGTGGATCAGCTTGCTCGACCTGCTCGACGTGCCCGACGCCCAGTCGCGGGCCTCGACCAGCGCCACCGACAGCCCCCGCGAGGCGGCGTCCAAGGCCACCCCGACCCCCGTGACACCGCCGCCGATCACGACGAGGTCGAAGGTCTCGGTGCGCAGGCGGTCGACGTCGCGGACCCGCTGCCGGGGGCCGAGGCGGCTCGCCGTGCCTGCACGCGGCGGACCGCCGGGCCGCCGGGACTGCCGTCGCTGGTTCATTCACCTCCCATGATGCCCGCTGAACGGGATACTTCCGCGGTGGACCTCCTCACCGGCTGGGCCGCGGCGCTGCAGCGGCTCACTGGGGGCGATGACCCCGAGGGCCGCGACAGCGCACACGCCCGGCTGGGGTTGGGCCTGATCGCGAGGTACACCGAGTCGCACCGCCGCTACCACAACCTCGCCCACGTCGCGGCGGTGCTTTCGACCGTGGCGGAGCTGGTCGGCTGCGCCGACGAGCCGGACGTCGTACGGCTGGCCGCGTGGTACCACGACGCCGTCTACGACCCGCGCAGCACCGACAACGAGGAGCACAGCGCCGTGCTGGCGGCAGCCGAGCTCGCCGAGGCGGGGGTGCCGCCGGCGGCCGTGTGCCGGGTGGCCGAGCTGATCCGGTGCACCGCCGGCCACGACGCGCCGCCCGGCGACCGCGACGCCGAGGTGCTGTGCGACGCCGACCTGCGGGTGCTTGCCGCCGCGGCGCCCGACTACGACCGCTACACCGCCGCGGTCCGGGCTGAGTACGCACACGTCGCCGACGGCGACTGGCGGGCCGGGCGGGCCGCCGTCCTGCACGGGCTGCTGTCGCTGCCACGGCTGTTCCGTACGGCACCGGCCCGGGCCTGGGAGCCGGTCGCCCGGGCCAACCTCAGGCGTGAGCTGGCGGCGCTGTCCGGCCCTTCGGGCGGCGCAGCCCGGCCCCCGTGAGCCGGGCGACCAGCTCGCGGGCCGGCACCGGTTGTGCCCCCCTCGCGATCGCCTCCTCCCGCAACGCTGCCGGCACGTCGTAGTGGTCACCCTGGAAGGCCTGCCTCGGCATCCCGAGACGGCCGGCGAAGTCGTGCAACTCGTCGTACGAACGATCACTCACGAGGTGCGCCCAGTGCCGTCCGCGCCACGGCCAGACCGCGGGATCGACGAGAATTGTCATCTGATCGCCGCCCACCGCCCCTCAGTGCGTGGGCGGGGGGTTGACGTCGTCGGAGTCCCAGCTGACCCGCTGTTCGATGGACACCGGCATGACCTCCAGCAGTTCGTCGCTGAGCAGATCGGTGATGCACGGGACGGTGCCCCCGATATAGGTGGTCATCAGGTCGATCTCGCTGGCCACGCACCAGGCCCGATCCTGCGGCCACCACAGGTTGGCGAGCTGGCCCAGCGGCGAGGGCTCCAGCGGGGTGGTGACGGCCGTGAGCGCCCCGCAGAGCAGGAACATGTCGCGCTGGGGCAGCTTGACCTTGGGCACCCGGGCCTTGCGGTCGACGAGAAGGGCGCCGTAGCCCTCCCACACGGCGAACCAGCACTGCTCCGGTGTCAGCGTGTGGGCGGTCAGCAGGCCGGCCAGCCGGGCCGCCTGGTCGACCGGCGGCGAGCCGAGGTGCGGCTCGATGTCCCACAGGCCGGGCTGGCACTCGTCGTGGAAGAACCTCCACGAGCCGGTGATCCCGGTCCACTCCATCCCCGGGTGTGCCACCCGGCCGTTTGCCTCGGCGATCCGACGCCAGCTGACCGGCTCCTCGCGGTCCCGGACGACCCGCGAGGCCGGATGGAAGACCCGTGCATACGCTTCGAAGCCCTCCGGCACCACTGAACCGACGCCCTGTTCGAAGTCGCGTACCCGTTCGATGATCCAGTCCGCGGGGGCGGGGTCGCGCACCAGGGTCAGATCGCCCACGACCAGATCGCGTGCCATGCGTATAGGTTGTCCGCCTCTCGCTCGCCTGTCGAGTCGACCAGCGATGTACGCCGAAGGGGCGGCCCCGCCGTAGCGGGACCGCCCCTTCGCTGTCGTACTGGGTGGACCTAGAAGTCCATGTCTCCCATGCCGCCACCAGGCCCGCCGCCGGCCGCGGCCGACGCCTTCTCCGGCTTGTCGGCGATGACCGCCTCGGTGGTGAGGAACAGCGC
>QHCA01000077.1 GCA_003244095.1 Pseudonocardiales bacterium
CGGTCGTAGATCTCGCTGACCTTGTGCAGGGCCGACGAGGGGTTCTCCGCGACGAAGAGCACCCCGCCGGCGTAGGTGAGCACGACGACGCTGCGACCACGGGCGATGCCCTTACGGGCGTACTCCGAGCGGTCGCGCATGATCTGCTCGGGTGAGGCGTAGAACTGCATGGCCACGGGTGGTCGCGCCTTCCTGTCTCTGGGCCGGCCGGGTCAGCCGCCGGGGTTGGTCATGCGGGCCGTCAGCACCTCTTGCACCACGACGCCGACGTCGGTGTCGGGCACCCGCCGGAAGCCCTCGGCACCCACCACGACCACCACCGGGTAGATGCCGCGGGTGACGTCGGGGCCGCCCGTCGCCGAGTCGTCGTCGGCAGCGTCGTACAGCGCTTCGACGCAGATCCTGATCACTTCGGCGTCGGTCATCCCGTCGCGGTAGCGCTTCTTGAGCGCACCGCGGGCGAACGGCGACCCCGAGCCGACCGAGTGGAAGGAGTGCTCCTCGTAGCGCCCACCGGTGACGTCGTAGGAGAAGATCCGGCCGGCACCCGCCGGGTCCTCCGCATTGAGGTCGTAACCGGCGAACAACGGGACCACGGCCAGCCCCTGCATCGCCGCGCCGAGGTTGCCCCGGATCATCGTGGCCAGCCGGTTGGCCTTGCCCTCCAGGGACAGGGTGTGGCCCTCGATCTTCTCGTAGTGCTCGAGCTCGACCTGGAACAGCCGGACGATCTCGATGGCGATGCCCGCCGTGCCGGCGATGCCCACGCAGGAGAACTCGTCGGCCGGGAAGACCTTCTCGATGTCACGCTGGGCGATGACGCTGCCCATCGTCGCGCGCCGGTCGCCGGCCATCACGACACCGCCGGCGAAGGTCGCGGCCACGATCGTGGTGCCGTGCGGTGCCAGGCCGGCAGCCGACCCGGGCGGCAGCGGCCGGCGGCCGGGCAGCAACTCAGGAGCGACGGCGCCGACGAACTCGGTGAACGAGCCCGAGCCGTGCCTGGCGAGCAGGTCGGGCAGGCGTCCCCACTGCTGCGATCCTGATGACATGTAGCTCCCGAGGAGACGACGTCGAACGACCTCACGAACCCTACCCGCGCGGCGGCACGAGCCGCTGTGGGGTTGCATCCGGTACCCGGGTACAGGTTTACCGTCAGGTCATGAGCATCGAGCAGAGCTGGGTCCCCGAGGCATGCACCCTCCCCAGCGTCGAGCAGCCACTGCGGGTGGCGGAGTTCGACGCCCTCTTCGCCGTCCACCTACATACTGCGCACCGCGTGTCGGACACCCGGCTGCGGCTGATCCTCGACCCAAGCGCTGAGGACCGCGCCCGGGACCTGACCGCGCGGGAGACCGCATGCTGTTCGTTCTTCACCTTCACGGTGACGGAAGCAGGTAGCGAGCTGCTCGTCGATGTCGCCGTACCCGCAGGCCAGGTCGAGGTGCTCGACGCGCTGGCCGCCCGGGCGCAGACCCGACGTGGTGCGGCGGGATGACCGGCGGGTTGCGCACTGGGCAGGTCGCGGCGGCGGCCGGGGTGAACCTGCAGACCATGCGCTACTACGAACGCCGCGGGCTGATCACCGAGCCGGAGCGGACCCTCGGCGGGCACCGGGTCTACCCGGCTGCGACGGTGACCGTGTTGCGTGTCATCAAGGCCGCGCAGCGACTCGGCTTCACCCTCGACGAGGTCGCCGACCTGCTGGAGGCGGGGCGGCATCGGCACGGGCAACGCCGCGACGTCAGCCTGCAGGCCCGCGCGGCGGTCAAGCTGGTCGAGGTCGAGGCGAGGATCGCCGACCTGCACGTCATCGCCGCAACGCTGCGGGCTGCACTCGATGCGGGCTGTGCGGACCTGATGACCTGCGCGCAGAGTTCTGACTGTCCGCTGCCGTTCACCGACCTCGCCGACAGGGCCCCGCATGCGGCGCCCAGCAGCTGAGCGCCGGTCGCCGTCTGCTCAGATGCGGTCTTCGATACGTGACCGTCCTCCGTTCCATGATGCTGTTCGTGCTCGCCGCCGTAGCCGAGATCGGCGATGCCTGGCTGGGCTGGCGCGAGCACCGCGGCGTCGTGTGGAGCGCCGGCGGCATCGTGGCCCTCGGCGCGTACGGCTTCGTCGCGACCTTCCAACCCGACCCGCACTTCGGACGGGTCCTCGCCGCCTACGGCGGCATCTTCGTCACCGGCTCTCTGGCCTGGGGCGCCGTCGCCGACAGCTACCGCCCGGATCGGTTTCGACCCTCTCGGCGCCACGGCGGCGTCCTTCGCGGCGAGGTTCGGAAGTCATCCCTCTTGGTCAGCGACGACATCTGCGGCGAGGTGCGCGTGTCCCCAATCGACCACGGCGGTGAGGATCGGCCGCACTGTATGTCCGCGCTCGGACAGTGCGTACTGGACGCAAGGTGAGGCGTCGGTGCCGACGCTGCGGCCGACCAAGCCGTGGGTCTCGAGGTGGCGGACGGTCTGGGTCAGCACCTTTGTGGCTGATACCGGGGGTCGATCGCCGCAGTTCGTTGAACCGGCGAGGCTGCTGGGCCAGGGGTACAGCACGATGAGGTGCCACTTGCCGCCAATGACGTCCAGCGCGGTGGTCGGTGCGCAGGGCTGTGACGGTCCGGCATCCATCCTCGACCTCGCCTTCTGGGACCACGCACCGCCAGGTGCGTTCTTGTGCCTGCCCTCTGTGGCGTCGATCGTGGCAGTCGTGAGCGCCGTCATGGAAGTCAGGACCTACCGTGCTAAGCCGACGATGCGCGCTCCGCTCCTCGATCTGTTGCGGTCGCGCGCCTTCCCCCTGCAGCGCGAGCTGGGGATGAGGGTCCTCGGGCCGTTCCCCAGCCAGGAGGACGAGGTCACGTTCGTGTGGCTGCGCGGATTTCCCGACGAAGCGAGCAGGGAAGCACTCAAGGCGGCGTTCTATCAGGGAGCGGACTGGCTGGGCGGCTTGGAGGCGGAGATCCTGCCGATGCTCGACGGCTACGCCGCTGTCGTCGTGCAGGACACCGCCGACCTCTGGTCGCGCTGGCCAGCCGAAACCTGATGACGTCCGCGGACACGTGGAGGACTCGCCTGTGGCAAATTTCGCGCTGACACTTGTCCACGGACCGGGCTGGGACATGTCGCTCGGCATCCGGGAGCAGCTTGCGTGGGCCGAGCATGCCGCCTTCATGGACGGCTTGGTCGCCGACGGGTTCATCCTGTTCGGGGGCCCGTGGGCAATGGCCAGCAGACAATGCACGTCGTAGAGGCAGACGACGAGGACCAGGTCCGTCGATCCCTCGCCGAGGACCCGTGGGCCCGTGCCGGACTGCTTGAGGTCGACTCGATCCAGCCTTGGGCCCTCTGGCTCGACTTCCGAGACGACACGAGCACCGCCTGACCCTTGCCGACTCACGCGAAGACGGTCAAGGCGGATCGTGGGCGGCACCCAGAACTGACCGAACAGGCCGAACCTGAACCAGCAACCCGATCCGGCGCCTTTCGCGACGGCGTTCCGCTTGCGCCGCGGCCTGTCGGCGTCGGAGTGGGACCGAACCGACATGCGGCACGCTATCGGCGCCGATCAGGACCCAGCGGGAGGATCGCCGGTCCGGCGCTGGCCAGCGGCTGGATCTCCTGAAGCGAGCCGTATCGGCGCTGATACGTCGCTTCCCGTGCACGATCTCGTTGATGCGACGCGGCGGGACACCGATCGCCAGGGCCAGACGATGCCGGGCCCAGGGCATCGGCGGCGTCGAGGATGAGAAGCGTCCGTCCCACCAGCCATGGTTGGTGCGGGTACGGATTGCTCAGCGAGTGTCCGCTTGGCGTCTGGGCGCCCATAGAAGGTCGGCGTCGCCGGCGGCGAGCCGGCCTCGGTAGACGTCGATCTTGTGGTCGATGAGCTTGAGGTTTTCCTGTAGTTCGGCGAGCGTGGCGGTCACCTCGGCGCGGTGGGCCTCCATGAGGGAAAGCCGTTCTTGCTCGTTGCCGTGCCCGGCGGATACGAGTTGGGCGTAGCGGCGGATGGTCTTGATCGGCATGCCGGTGGCCCGCAGCCTGGTGCAGACGGTGATCCAGTCCAGGTCCAGCTGCTGGTAACGGCGGCGGCCGCCGGCGGTGCGGTCGACGGTGGTGACGACGAGGCCGGCGCGTTCGTAGTAGCGCAGGGTGTGTGCGCTGACCCCGGCGCGGCGGGCGGCCTCGGCGATGCTCAGGCCCGCCTGGGGGTCGGAGCGAGCGGGCCCGGGTATCGGCTGCGACTTGACTTCGAGCACGCTCTAAATCCTAGCGTTGGGTCATGAGCGATTCAACGCTGCCGTCGGCGACCGCCAGCCGACCCGGACCGGTGCGATCCGGCGTGCCGGCACTCAGCCGGCGCCGCCGATTCCTGGTTCTCGCGATCTGCTGCGCCAGCATCGTCGTCGTCGTGATGGACATCTCCATCGTCAACGTCGCGTTGCCGGCGATTCGCCGGGACCTACACGCATCAGCGTCCGGCCTGCAGTGGACGGTCGACGCGTACACCCTGGTGCTGGCCAGCTTCCTGTTGCTGGCCGGGTCCACCGCCGACCGGGTCGGCCGTCGGCGGATCTTTCAGGTCGGCCTCGCCACCTTCGGGCTCGGCTCCCTGCTGTGCGGCCTGGCGCCGAGCATCGGTTGGCTGATCGCGGCACGTGCGCTGCAGGCCGTCGGTGGCACGATGCTCAACCCGGTGGCGATGGCGATCATCGCCACCACGTTCCCCGACCCGGCTGAGCGGGCTAGGGCCATCGGCGTGTTCGGCTCGATGTCCGGCCTGTCGCTGGCGCTGGGTCCGATCCTCGGCGGCGCCCTGGTCGACGGCTTCGGCTGGCGCTGCGTCTTCTGGATCAACGTGCCGATCGTGGCCGCAGCGATCGGGTGCACCGCGCTGTTCGTGCCCGAGTCCCGCGCCGCCCGAGCGCGGGGGTTCGACCCGGTGGGCCAGACACTGGTGATCCTGGTGCTGGGCACTGTCGTCTACGCGATCATCGAGTCCGGCGGGTTGGGCTGGACCTCGCCGGTGATCCTCGGCCTGCTCGCCGTCGCCGTGCTCGGCATGCTCGGCATCCTCGGCTACGAACCGCGCCGCATCGACCCGCTCCTGGAGTTGCGCTTGTTCCGCAGCGTGCCGTTCAGCTCGGCAATCCTGATGGCGCTCTTCGCCTTGTGCGGGTTCGGCGCGTTCCTGTTCGTGACCACCTTGTACCTGCAGGACGTACGCGGCATGTCGGCGCTGACGGCCGGGCTGTGCCTGCTTCCGGTCGGGGTGCTGGTCGTGGTGCTCTCCCCGCTCACCGGCCGGCTGGTCGGCGCGCGCCGCCCTCGACTGCCGCTGGTGGTCGCCGGGGCCGCGCTGGCGCTGGGCGGCGGCGCGTCGGTCTGGCTCGGACCGGCCACCCCATTGCCGGGTGTGCTCGCGATCTATCTGCTGTTCGGCATCTTCCTGGGCACCGTCAACCCGCCGATCACCGACACGGCTGTCTCCGAGATGCCCCGGTCGATGGTCGGGGTGGCCGCCTCGTTGGCCTCAGCCGGTCGCCAGACCGGCACCACCTTGGGCGTCGCGATCTCCGGAACGGTCGTGGGATCGGCCTTGGCCCGCGGCGGAACGGCGTTCACCAGCGCGGAGCACGGCGTGTGGTGGCTGGTGCTCGGGCTCGGCGTCGGCATCCTGATCCTGGGGGTGCTCAGCACCGGGCGCTGGGCGCTGGGCACCGCGTTGAGGTGTTCGCGCAACTGGCACTGAACACGACCGAGAGGACGGACGGCCAGCATGGCCAGGACAGCACCACGGCGACCGGGCGGGCATTGCGGCCCTCCGCCCGATTTGGGGAACGGCCGCGGACGCTAGCGCACGATCAAGACCGGCCCGCCGGTGCCGGTCACTGCCCGCCCTTCTGGATGAAGGACCTGACGAATTCCTCGCTGTTCTCCTCGAGGACCCCGTCGATCTCGTCGAGCATGTCGTCGACGTCGTCCGTCAACTTCTCGTGACGTTCCTTGACATCGGACTCGGGAGCCGCCGAGGCGTCGACCTCGTCGACGTCCTCGGTCTTGCGGGTGGTCCTGGACTGCCCACCGCCGGTTTCACGGGTCGGCATCAGTGCTCCTTCCGTCGGCGTGCGATCAAGGTACCTCGCGCATGGGACAAGTTGTGGCAGAGCGCAAGCATGCTGTCACTACCCGCCGGTCAGCGCGTCCACCAGCTCGGCGGCGGAGCCGCAGCGGTCGATGAGATCGCCGACGTGCGCCCGGGTGCCGCGCAGTGGCTCCAGGGTCGGCACCCGGACGAGGGAATCCCGGCCGAGATCGAAGATCACCGAATCCCAGGAGGCGGCGGCCACCTGGGCGGGATAGCGGCTCAGGCAGCGGCCCCGGAAGTAGGCTCGGGTATCGGCTGGCGGCTCGGTCATCGCCCGGACGATGTCGGCCTCCGGCACCAGGGTCATCATCGAGCCCCGGGCCACGAGGCGGTTGTAGAGCCCCCTGTCGGGGCGTACGTCGGCGTACTGCAGGTCGACCAGTTGTAGCCGCGGGGAGTCCCAACCCAGCCCGTCCCGGTCCCGGTAGCCCTCCAGGATGCGCAGCTTGGCGACCCAGTCGAGCTCGCCGGCGCACAGCATGGGGTCGATCTCCAGCCGGGACAGCACCGACTCCCACCGGGTGAGCACCTTAGCGGTCACGTCGTCGACGTCGGAGCCGTAGCGGTCCTCGACGTACTTGCGGGCCTGCTCGAGATACTCCATCTGCAACTGCACCGCGGTCAGCCGGCGACCGCTGTGCAGCGACATGACATGCCGCAGCGAGGCGTCGTGCGAGACCGCGCGCAGCGTGCTGACCGGGTTGTCCACGGCCAGGTCGACGCTGAGGAAGCCGTCCTCGATCATCGCGAGGACGATGGCTGTGGTGCCCAGCTTGAGGAAGGTCGCTACCTCGGCCATGTTGGCGTCGCCGATGATCACGTGCAGGCGGCGGTACTTCTCCGGATCGGCATGCGGCTCGTCCCGGGTGTTGATGATCGGCCGCTTGAGGGTCGTCTCCAGGCCCACCTCGACCTCGAAGAAGTCGGCGCGCTGGGAGATCTGGAACCCCGTGTCACGGCCGTCCTGGCCGATCCCGACCCGGCCCGCGCCGCAGAACACCTGCCGGGAGACGAAGAACGGCGTCAGGTGCCGGACGATCTCGGCGAACGGCGTCGCCCGGCGCATCAGGTAGTTCTCATGCGCTCCGTAGGATGCCCCCTTGTTGTCGGTGTTGTTCTTGTAGAGCTGCATCGGCAGCAGGCCCGGGATCGAGGCGGCCCGCCGGGCCGCCTCGGCCATGACCCGCTCGCCGGCCTTGTCCCAGCGGACCAGGTCGTAGGGGTTGGTCACCTCGGGGGTGGAGAACTCCGGGTGGGCGTGGTCGACGTAGCAGCGGGCGCCGTTGGTGAGGATGACGTTGGCCAGCCCGAGGTCGTCGTCACCCAGCGGGTCGGCCCCGGCGTCGGGCAGCCCCAAGCCGAGGTCGAAGCCGCGGGCGTCGCGCAGCGGCGACTCCTCCTCGAAGTCCCACCGCGGGCGCCGGTCGCGCGGGAGGTCCGACCGGGCACCGTAGGCGTTGACGATCTGCGACGACGCGATCATCTGGTTGGCGCCCGGCTGACCGGGCACCGAGATGCCGTACTCCACCTCGGTGCCCATCACCCGACGCGCCGTCATAGCTCAAAGCCTAAGCGCCGCACACCGAATCGTGGCGGTCCGCCCCCGTCATGGCGTAGGAGATCCGCCGCGCGTCTGCCCCCGGTCAAGGGAAGGATCAAAGGTATTGACCGGTGTTGGTGACGGTGTCGAT
>QHCA01000078.1 GCA_003244095.1 Pseudonocardiales bacterium
GGCCTGTTCGAGATCAACGAGGCCGCCTCGTTGGTGGCCGACGCCGCGCATCCCGACGCCAACATCATCTTCGGTGCCGTCATCGACGACGCGCTGGGTGACGAGGTCAGGGTGACCGTCATCGCCGCCGGCTTCGACGGCGGGTCGCCGTCGTACAAGAAGGCCGAACCGCGCCGCACCCAGGTGACCGTCGACCCACCCCGGCAGCCGCAGAACGGCAGCCGGTCGGACCCCGTCGAGGTGGGCCAGATGGCGCAGGCCGGTAGTCGGCCGGCCGAACGTCCGCGCCGTACGGTCGTCTTCGACGACGACCTCGACGTGCCCGACTTCCTGAAGTAGGCGATGCATCGGATCCGGCGGGTGATCACCACCCGGGTCGGTGGCGTCAGCGCGCCGCCGTACGACTCCTTCAACCTCGGCCGCGGGAGCGGTGACGAACCCGCAGCCGTGTCGGCCAACCGGGCCCGGCTGGCCGCGTCGTTGCGGCTGCCCGAGGACCGGCTGGTCTGGATGCGCCAGGTGCACGGCGCCACGGTGCACACGGTCGACGGGCCGCGGGCGGCGCCCTTGCCCCAGGGCGACGGCCTCGTCACCACCGAGCGCGGCCTGGCGCTGGTCGCGCTCGCCGCCGACTGCGTGCCCGTCTTGCTGGCCGACGCGACTGCCGGCGTGGTGGGGGCCGCCCATGCTGGTCGGTCCGGTGCCGCGGCGGGGGTCGCCGTGGCCGCGGTGCACGCCATGATGGCGCTGGGCGCCGATCCGGCCGGCATCGACGTGCTGCTCGGCCCGGCAGTCTGCGGCCGCTGCTACGAGGTGCCCGCTGACCTGCAGGCCGAGGTCGAGGCCGCTCTACCGGGGAGTGCGACAACGACCAGCCGCGGCACGCCCGGCCTGGACCTGCGGGCCGGTCTGGCCCGCCAGCTGCAGGCGGCCGGCGTCGGCGCGGTCGTCGTCGATCCCGCCTGCACCGTGGAGGACACCCGGTTCTTCAGCCATCGCCGCGACGGCGTCACCGGCAGGTTCGCCGGGCTGGTATGGCTCGCGTGAGCGATGGCCGGGTGCAACAGCTGGCAGCCAACCTGGCCGCCTTCGAGGCGCGCCTCATGGCGGCCTGCGCGGCGGCCGAGCGGCCCCGCTCCGAGATCACGGTGGTGGCGGTGACCAAGACCTTCCCCGCATCCGACGTGGCGGCTCTAGTCACCCTGGGCGTCGGTGACTTCGGGGAGAACCGGGACGGCGAGGCCCGGGCCAAGGCAGCAGCCATTCCGGGCGTGCGCTGGCACTTCGTCGGCCGGCTGCAGCGCAACAAGTGCCGCTCGGTCGCCACCTATGCCGATGCCGTGCACAGCGTCGACCGCATCGAGGTCGCCGACGCGCTCGCCCACGGTGCCGCCCGCGCCGGGCGACTCGTCGACGTACTCGTCCAGGCGAGTCTCGACGGTGACCCGGCCCGCGGCGGGGCACTGCCTGCCGACATCCCGGGCATCGCCGAGGCCTGCGCCCGGGCCGAGTGCCTCCGGCTGTCCGGACTGATGGCGGTCGCTCCGATGGACGCCGACCCCGACGCGGCGTTCGCCCGGCTGGCCGAGATGGCGGCAGCGCTGGTCGCCGACCATCCGCGGGCCGACGCGATATCGGCCGGAATGAGCGGCGATCTCGAACCTGCGGTTCGCCACGGCGCGACACACGTGCGTGTCGGTACGGCGTTGCTCGGCGGTAGAACGCCTCGTGGCAGGTAGTGTCGCTGGCTAGGTAAGACAGCAGTCGCTCAACGAGGAAGGACGCCCGATGGCCGGCGCTATGCGCAAGATGGGGATCTATCTTGGGCTCGTTGAAGACGACGAGGACCACCTGCACGCCTCCGACGACTACGACGATTTCGACGACTACGACGAGCCGCCCGGGCGCACCTCGGTCCGGCCGGTGGATCGGCCGACGGGCCTGACCCGCGGCGGGCTCGCTCTGGACACCCGCCCGACCGCCCAGGCCCGGGTCGAGACGCCGACGAGTGTTGCGGCGTACCGGATCACCACCCTGCACCCCCGCACGTACAACGAGGCCCGCACGATCGGGGAGCACTTCCGCGAGGGTGTGCCGGTGATCATGAACCTCACGGAGATGGACGACTCGGACGCCAAGCGGCTGGTGGACTTCGCCGCCGGCCTGTCGTTCGGCCTCCGCGGCCGCATCGAGCGGATCACCAACAAGGTCTTCCTGCTGTCGCCGGCCAACGTCGATGTGACGGCCGAGGACAAGGCCCGGATAGCCGAGGGTGGGTTCTTCAACCAAAGCTGAGATACTCGTCCCAGTGAGAACCCTCTTTGTAGTCCTCTATGACCTGCTCTGGCTCTTCCAGCTGCTGCTCATCGCGCGCATCGTCGTCGTGTACGTCATGATGTTTGCTCGATCGTGGCGACCCGGGCGGGTGGTGGCCATAATGCTGGAGGTGATTTTCTCGACCACAGACCCGCCACTGAAAGCGCTTGCCAGGGTCATCCCGCCCCTCCGTGTGGGTGGAATTACGCTGGATCTATCGTTCCTGGTGTTGTTCATCATCGTACAAATCCTCATCATCGTCGTCCGGAGGCTGGCAGCATGACCGAGATGCGGTGCGCCGTTGAGCCGACCAGTCCCGAGGAGCACAGATGCCGCTGACGCCAGCCGACGTCCATAACGTCGCATTCAAGAAGCCGCCGATCGGCAAGCGGGGCTACGACGAGGA
>QHCA01000079.1 GCA_003244095.1 Pseudonocardiales bacterium
CGCGGCACGGTCAACCAGTTGCTCGGCGAGATGGACTCCGCGCTGAACCGCAACGACGGGGTCTTCGTGCTGGCGGCCACCAACCACCCGTGGGACGTCGACTCGGCGCTGCGCCGCCCCGGGCGGTTCGACCGGATGCTGCTGGTGCTGCCGCCGGACTCCACGGCCCGCGAGGCGATCCTGCACTACCACCTGCGCGAACGTCCGGCGGCGGGCATCTCCCTGAGCAAGCTGGCCCGGCGGACCGAGGGCTACTCCGGGGCGGATCTGGCGCACCTGTGCGACACGGCCGCCGAATCGGCCCTGGGCGATGCCCTGCGCACCGGCGAGGTGCGGCCGATCGGCATGGCCGATCTCGAACGCGCACTGAGCGAGGTGAAACCCAGCACCGGTGCGTGGTTCGAGACGGCCCGCAACGTCGCACAGTTCGCCAACGAGGGAGGTGCGTACGACGACCTGCTGGCCTACCTCAAGTCCCGCCGCATGCTGTGAGTCCCGACATGGCAGCGGGCATGGTCGAGCGGGCCGGCCTGCTCGTCGACCTGCACCGGGCCGACGATGCCGTCGAGTTGCTGCACCGGGCCGTCGCCGCGGAGCCGGACAGTCAGCGGGCGTGGTGCGAGCTGGCCCGGGCCGAGCTCTCTCGCGGCCGGCCCGGCGACGCCATGAAGGCGGTCGATCAGGCGCTCCGCCTGGACCCTGAGCAGGAGTGGCCGCACCGGATCGCCAGCATCGCGCTCGGCCGGCTGGGCTCGCCCGCGGGCGCCCTGGAGGCGGCGCGGAAGGCGGTCACGCTCGCGCCGTACACCTGGCAGGGCCATGTTCGGCTCGCCGAGGCGCTCGCCGAGCATCCGTACGCCGTCGGGCCTCGGATGTCGACCCGCGACGAGGCCTGGATGGTCGCCTGCCGCGCGGTGCAGCTCGCGCCGCTGGAACCCGACCCGCACTGCACGGTTGGCCATCTGCTCCTGCGCGGCCACGAGCCGCAGCGGGCCGAGCAGGCGTTCCGGGAGGCGCTGCGGGTGGAGCCCGGCAACGCGCGGGCGCTCAACGGTCTCGGCCTGACCAACCTCAAGCGCGGCCGGCTGCTCACCGCGACCTCGGACTTCGGCGCCGCCGTCGCGGCCGACCCGCATGACGGGGTGGCCAGGCGCAACATCAGCGCGGCGGTGTGGAACGCGACCCGGTACCTGATCGTGGGGCTGATCGTCGACCTGGTGATCGTGCTCCGGACGCTCGGCACGCCGGCGTTGCCGATCGGCCGGGGCGTCGCCATGTCGGCCGTGCTCGCCCTGCTCGTGCTCGGCACCGTCACCTGGATGCGGGTGCCGCGCCGCATGCGCGGCTACCTGCAGCGGCTGCCGCGCCGGGACCGTTGGCTCGGCGCCACCCTGGCCGCGGTGGTGCTGACCGTCGTGCTGCTCGTGGCCGCGACCCTCGTCCCGCCCGGTGTGCCGGCCGGGGTCCTTGGCGCCCTGGCCCTCGTCACCTGCTTCGTCACCCTCGTACTGCGGCGCGGCGCGCTGCACCGGCACAACCGCGAGGTCGACCGACTGGAGCGCCGCGCCAGCTAGGCGAGTGAGGCGGCTCGTTCGCGGTCGCGCCCGGGATTTGGCACGGTCGGCGCGTGGACCCGCAGGTACGATCGTTGCCGCATCTCGGCTGGCCCAAGTGCGCAGCTACCCCGTGGCCCAGCCAGGTGTTGGTTCGTCGCTCCGCCACCTAGGATTCCTGACCGCCTAGTATCAATGGAGATGCATGTACCGGCTGGTGTTCTCGATCGTCTTGCGACATATCCCGGCCGAGATGACGCACTATCTCGGGTTCGGGGTGGTACGCGCTGCAACACGCTTCCCCGGTCTCGGATGGGTGCTACGCCGGTGGCTCACGCCGCACGATCCGGGGTTGCGGATCCGGGCCTTGGGTCTCGATCTGCCGGGGCCGCTGGGCCTGGCGGCTGGGTTCGACAAGGATGCGCGCGGGCCGGATGCGCTTGGCGCGTTGGGTTTCGCGTTCGTCGAGGTCGGCACCGTCACCGCGCGGCAACAGCCGGGCAACGAAAAGCCGAGGCTGTTCCGGCTTCCATACGATCGCGCGCTTCTGAATCGGATGGGCTTCAACAACGGGGGTTCGGAGGCTGTGGCCGCTCGGCTGCGAGCGCGTGGTAACCGAGTGATAGTTGGTGTCAACATCGGGAGGACGAAGATTGTCCCGGAGGCTGAGGCCGTCGCCGATTACGTCGTCAGCGCGAAGCTGCTAGCCGATGTGGCGGCGTACATGGTGGTCAACGTCAGCTCACCGAACACGCCGGGGCTGCGCAACCTGCAGGCCGTCGAACAACTCCGGCCGCTGCTCGTCGGCGTTCGCGAGGCTCTCGATGCGGCCACAACACGACGGGTGCCGTTGCTCGTCAAGATCGCCCCCGATCTGTCGGACGAGGATGTCGACGCGGTGGCCGACCTCGCGCTGGAACTCAAGCTGGACGGGATCATCGCCACGAACACGACTATCTCCCGGGGCGGACTTGTCACCGATCCGGGGCGGGTTGCGGCAGTGGGCGCGGGCGGTGTGTCCGGCGCACCGCTCAAGGAGCGATCCCTCGCGGTGCTGCGTCGTTTGCGCCGCCGCGTCGGAGACCGTCTGGTACTCGTATCGGTCGGCGGGATCGAGACGTCGGACGACGCATGGGCGCGCATCCAGGCCGGCGCAACGCTCGTGCAGGCGTACACCGGGTTCGTCTACGGCGGGCCGTTGTGGCCTCACCGCATCCATCGGGGTCTAGCTCGCAGCGTCCGCGAGGCCGGGTACGCCACGATCAGCGAAGCGGTGGGTTCGACGGCCACCGTCGCATAGGCACGATCGGAGACAGCGGCAAACGCATCACCCTGCGCGGCTGGTCCGCGCCGCGCCAGCGGCGCCTTGATCCAGTAGAGAACAATTCGGCAGCGACCGCGCTCGTGCGGCCGGTCGCGCGCTGGGCCGAGCATGCGACCAGGCGACGTGTGAGGCCCACGCCCGGGGGCAGAGGGAGCTAGGCGGCGAGTCCGAGTAGGGCGCTGGCCTGGGCATTGAAGTGCTGGACTTCGGGTAGCCCGGCGTAGGGCTTGAGGCGCTGTTGCAGGTCGCGCACCGTCTCGATGCAGCGGCTTGAGTTCACCGCCGCTGCCAGCTGCACGACCTCGACGCTCTTGGCTGCCGCGCTGTCGACGTCGTCGCGGGTCAGGTCGCTGATGGCAAGCGCGGCATGGCTCAGTGCTCCCCGGCGTGCCCGGCCCTGCCGGCGGGCCGCGTCGGCGGACTCCTGGGCGAATCGCTCGATCTGCGTGGCTTGGGCCAGATCGCGGAAGCAGTGCGCGGCCTCGCCGAAAATGTATGGCGCGTCGATGAACCTGGCCCACTCGGGCTCGCTGTCGCGGTCGACGTGGGAGAACACTCGCTCGGCGTCCGCGACCGATGCCGCTGCGCCCTTGGCATCGCCGAGGACTGCGAGCGCTCGGCCCTCCAACACGTGTAGGTCGGCCAGACAGGCCGGCGACTCGTTGTCCCGGAGCCCTTGTCGGCCCGCGCGGGCGAGCATGAGTGCCTCGTGCGGGTGGCCGAGCAGGTTCGCCTGGTCGGACATCCCGGCCAGGACGTGCGCGCCGAGGGCGGTGTTCTTCGAGGCTTCGGCCAGGCGAAGCGTCTGGATCAGGTACCGCTGCGCGAGCCCGTGGCCGCCGTCGTCGTAGGCCATCCAGCCGACCAGGTACGCCTGCTCGGCGGCAGCCTCGTACAGGGCTTGCTGCACTGGCGCCTCGTGGGAGCGCTTGAGCAGCGGGAACACGTAGCTGTTCATGTACTCGACAAGCGCGGTCCGGGCGTGCCCTCCGCCGCGCATGACGTCCATCTCCTGAAAGAGCGCGAACATCTCGCGGATGCCGGCGATCTGAGCCATGCCGACCTGCCGGGGCCCGCGCTCGCTTGCCGTCCCGCCGAGGGCGGCAATCAGCCAATCCCGGCTCGGTGCGCCGAGGGCAGCCAGGACGAACGGCGCCTTCAGGATGCTTCGCCGCATCACGTCGGCTCTCCCCAGATCAATGATGGTTTCCACGGCCTGCACCACCCTGCGGTGCTCCAACACCATCGAACGCGACATCCTCGTCAACTCGTCCCGCTGCTCAGCAGTCACCGGCAAGGCCGGCGCCGTCATCGTCGGCATACATCAGAATATCGCTCATATTTCGCAGACGGACCTCCAGCTCGTGTGCTGACTGTGCACGTGCCTCGACGTGCGGCGAGAGCAACCTAACTCGTCGAGGACAGCTGAACTCTCATCAATCCCCCTGCGGGGCGCCCGTGCTCCAGGTACACAGTCTGCCCGGTCGTACGGGCACCGGCGGCCGCGAGCACGCGACGTGCGAGCCGGGGGATAAGGCTCTCGGTTACCTCCGAGAGTTCCCGGAAGGCGTACTCGGCGATTTCATTGGTTTGAAGTCGGATGGCGGCGAGCTGCTGCGCCGTCAATGAGCCTCCGTCGAAAACGAACAGCAACTTGTCTCCTTCCTCGGGACTTGGAGCCCAGTCCGCGACCAAGAGTTGGCCCAGCTCCACGTCGATGCCCAGTTCCTCCCATATCTCGCGGATGCACGTCTCGCGGGGAGCTTCTGTGGCTTCAACGTACCCGCCAGGAATGTCCCAGCCCTTCTTGTACGTCGGGCGGACCAGCATCACGCGGCCGGGCTCGTCCCAGAAAAGGACACCGGCCGCGACGAACGGCCGACTTCGCGCACTCGGGTCGTCAGCCACAGACCAACTGTAAGTGCTATGCCACTCGCAGCCGCTGCGCCAGACCTGTCAGCTGCGGTGAAGGCTTTCCGCGTTGCTGTCGCACCCAGCCCAGCACCAGTCGGCGGCTGATGTAGTGGTGGCGCACCTGCTCGGGTGCTTCTCGCTCGGCATGCAGCAACTCCGCCAGTGCTTCATCGCCGCGATTCCATGTGCTGTAGGCCCGAGCAAGCTCGATCGCGTGGCGAATCCGTCGCTCGGTCGGCAACGGTGAGGCGTTGACGCGGGAGCCAAGGTCAATCGCGACCTGGACATCCCCAAGCTCCATGGCGGTCGACACTCGGTGGATGGCGACGTTCGTCGGTCCGAACGCCGTCCAGAAATGGTTGCCGTCTCGACCCAGGCGCTGGGCCGTCTGGTCGGCCTCGGCCAGGAAAATGCGCGTGGTGCCGCGGTCCTGGTTCCGAGCAGCAGCCATGGCCCCTGCGAGGAAGAGGGTGCCGAAGATCGACAGAAAGTCAGGCGAAGCCTTCGCCAGGCCGGGACGCAGGTAATCGGCGGCGTCGTGCGTCAGCCGTACTGCCTCGGTATATCTGCCGTTCGAGAGCAGCGAGTAGGTCACCGACCGGAACAGGGACCCGATGATCACGGGATTCTCGGAGTCTTGGGCCGCGGTCAGCCCACGGTCCGCCGCCATCCATGCGAGGTCTGTGTCACCCAGCTTGGTCAGGATCATCGCCGCGGCTTGATACGTCATCGCGAGCAAGCTGCGGGCGCGCCGAGAATCCGACCCCACGTTTGTCCGGTCGGCCGACCGCGCCACGGCAAGGAGCGACGGCAGGCGGCTGGTGACATACCCGTACCGAGACTGTTGGTAAGCGTCCAAAACGACAGTGACCTGCGCCTGCAGGTCTCCTAGTTCAGGGCCACTCGTCTCAGGAGCGCGGTTCAGGACCCGCATCACCTGCCGGTAGTCCACGAGTGCGGCACGCAGCGCCGGCACTGTCATCCGGCCGCTGTCGGCGGTCCACTCCAACGGAGATGGCTCGGCGATCAGGTCGCCGACGGTGAGGTCGAGCGCCTCCGCCAGCGCCGTCAGGACGGACAGCCGGTCGATCGGGATGCGGTTGTTCTCAACCTTGCCCAGCCAGTCCGCTGTCCTACCAACCAGGCCCGCCAGGACTTCCTGGGTCATGCCGCGCCGACGGCGGTACCACGCCACCCGCTCCCCGATCGTCAGCGTGTCAGTCATCCCGCGCATGGACCCACTGTCTCAGTCCCAACCGACAAACGGGACCCGGAATTCTTTTCCGGCCCCAGGACCCGACTCGCTGTTCCTCTGACCTCCATGAGCAAACAACTCCCCCAGGAGGTCTCCATGTTTCCCCCTTCGCCGACTGATGCCGCAGTCGCGGATGCGTGCGGCGTTCAGAGTAGTCGTCTGGACCAGGCGACGCCGTTCACGGGCCCGCGAAAGAGGGGGCCGAAGCCCGGTGCTGACTGCGGCCTGGACAAGCGCGGAGCGTTCTCCCATTCCGTGCTGGGGTGCCCGCGATGACCGATGAGCTGCCGTGTCCGTCCTGTGGCGGGTTGTGTTGGACGGACGGTGCGAGAGCGGCCTGCCGAGACTGTGGCGGGACTCTGATCGACAAGCTTGAGCGCCTGGAGGGCCGCGACGGTTACCGGCCGCCACGAGAGGTCCGGTCGGCCGCCAAGGTGGTCGCCTTCGAGCTGCTCAACGCCGAGACCACCGTCGCCGAGCGGAGACTGTTCGCTCTGGTCGACTGCGTGGCGTGCCTGCTCGCCCACGGGGGTCGTTACGGAAGCGAAGAAACGGCCCGCCTAGCGTTCGAGAGCGTCGTCGGATCGAGTGCCGCGGAGGCCGCCGTGCGTGTGCTCGTCATGGATATGGCATGAGGGGCCCCGACTAGCGACCCTAGGCGATCGACTCCGGGCCGG
>QHCA01000080.1 GCA_003244095.1 Pseudonocardiales bacterium
GCGAGCAGCGCCGCGACCAGGCCGCCGAGGCCGCCCCGCAATGACGCGAAGGCCGGTGAGCCGCTTGCGGTCCCGCGGGCTGCCCGGGCCGCGGCGACGAGTGATCGGGGGCTGCCCAGGGCGGCGGCGAGGGCCGGCATGGTCGCCTGCAGCGACAACCCGTCGGCGTGTCCCGCGTAGACCCCGCCGAGGAGCGGGTCGACCAGGCGCTCGAGCACTTGCGCGCCCAGGCGACGGCGGACCAACTCCCCCACCGCCACGTCGTCGAGGACTCGCTCACCGGCGGAGGCTTCCTCGGCCCGGACCTCAGCGAGGCCGGCCGGCGTCAGGACCCCCGAGGCCGCCAGCGCGTCGAGGTCGCCGGGCACGCCCAGGACGGTGCCGGCCGGCAACGGGCGCAGGGCACCGCCGACCGCGACCGAGGCCGCGCTGGTCACCGGGTGCACCAGGTCCTCGCCCAGCCCCACCGCACGGGCCAGGTCGACCGCCTCGGGCACGCCGGCCAGGAACATCTCGGCGCCTTCGTCGACCGGGACACCTTCGATGGTCGACGTGCGCAGCTTGCCACCCAGCATCCGGGCGCGGTCGACGACGGTGAGCCCGGTCAGCTCCGGACAGTCGCGCCGCAGGGCGTGGGCGGCGGCCAACCCGGCGATGCCGCCGCCGACGACGACGACCCGGCCGGTCATGGTGGCGTCGACTTCCGTGACATGACCGCCGCGCTTTCGTGACCTTCGTACGGAACCACATCGGCACAGGTCACGTCTGACCGCCGACCACCACCGAAGGGGGAAACATCATGCGTCGATCTGTGATCGCGGCCGGCACCGTGCTGGCCCTGCTCGCCCTGGCCGGATGCAGCAGCAGCGCCGGAGGGGCCAGGCGCAGCGCCGTATCCGATAGCGGCGGGGCCACGAGCGTGCTCCGTGCGCCGCAGGGCACCCCTGCCACCGGGACACAGCAGCGCGTATCCATCGGACCCGCCCGGATCATCACCGCCGAGCTCACGCTGCGGGCCAAGAGCGGTGCCGACGTGGCGAAGATCGCCAACGCGGCCACCGACATGGTCACCACCGCGGGCGGCAACCAGACCGGCGATCGGCGCACCGAAGCCGGCTCCGGAACGCAGGCCGACCTCGTCTTCAAGGTGCCGCCGGAGAAGTACCCGGCGATCCTGGACCGGATCGCCAAGCTGGGCAAGGAGCTCAGCCGGTCCGCTCAGGCAGAGGACGTCACCGACCAGGTCGTCGACGTGGACTCGCGGGTCAGGTCGCAGGAGGCCAGCGTCGCGCGGATCCGCACGCTGCTGACCGGTGCGCACACGATCGGCGACGTCGTGCAGATCGAGGGTGAGCTGGCCAAGCGGGAGGCCGACCTGGAGTCGCTCAAGGCGCGGCAGCGGGCACTGGACGGCCAGACGTCCCTCGCCACGATCACGCTGCATGTACGCGGACCGAAAGCGGCGGTGGTCAGCCCGGCCAAGAAACCGCGTGGCTTCGTCGTAGGGCTGTCGCACGGCTGGGCGGCCTTCACCGCCGCCACCACCTGGCTGCTGACCGCGATCGGCGCCCTGCTGCCCTTCCTGATCACGGCGGGCCTGGCCCTGGCCGCCGCCACGGCTGTGCGCCGTCGCCGTCAGTCGCGTCACCCATCGCCTTCCGCCGACCCGGCGCCGGCTTCGGCGGCGGCGTCCTGAGAGCGTGCTACGGAGTGCACCAGATCCACGACGCGGGTCAGGACCCCGGGGTCGGTCGAGGGGAGCACGCCGTGGCCGAGGTTGAACACGTGACCTTCGGCCCCGGCACCCTCGGCCAGGACACGGCGCACCTCCTGCTCGACGACCGGCCACGGTGCGAACAGGACGGCCGGATCGAGGTTGCCCTGCACCGCCCGCCCTGGCCCCACCCGAACCACCGCGACGTCGAGCGGCACCCGCCAGTCGACGCCGACCACGTCGGCGCCGGCTTCGCCCATGAGCCGCAGCAACTCACCGGTCCCGACACCGAAGTGGATCCGGGGCACCGACAGGTCGGCCAGGCCGCCCAGGACCTTGGCGCTGTGCGGGGCGACATAGTCGCGGTAGTCGGCCGGCGACAGGGCGCCGGCCCAGGAGTCGAACAACTGCACGACTGAGGCGCCCGCCTCGACCTGGACGCGCAGGAAGCCCAGCGTGATCTCGGCGAGGACGTCGAGCAGGGCATGCCAGGTCGCCGGATCGCCGTACATCAGCGCCTTGCTGTGCTCGTGGGTGCGCGACGGGCCGCCCTCGACCAAATAGCTGGCCAGCGTGAAGGGAGCACCGGCGAAGCCGATCAGCGGCGTGCCGCCGAGCTCGGCCACGAGGCGCTTGACCGCGTCGGTGACGTACGGCACATCGCCGGGCTCGAGCGGCCGGATCCCCGTGACGTCGACGGCGGCCCGGACCGGCGCCTTCACCACCGGGCCGACACCGGGCACGATGTCGAGGTCGATGCCGACCGCCTTGAGCGGCACCACGATGTCAGAGAAGAGTATGGCGGCGTCGACGCCGTGCCGGCGCACCGGTTGCAGAGTGATCTCGGCGATCAGGTCGGGCGTCTGACAGGCGGTGAGCATGTCGACGCCGGCCCGCAGCTCGCGGTACTCCGGTAGCGAACGGCCGGCCTGCCGCATGAACCACACCGGGGTCCGGGGCACCGGGAGCCGCCGGCAGGCGCGGAGCAGGAGGGATTCGGCGGGGCTCGGCATGGTGCCGCCATCCTCCCACCCCGACACGCCGGGTCGCGCCTGCCCGGTTGTGTCGTACCCCCGTGTCACGGTCTTCGTGACCGGCCGGCTGGCCGGTGACCGAAGGGCCACGTGACCGAAGGGCGAGGGACCCATGTCACAGCTGCTGCTGCGAGAGTGCTCCACCTGTGGCGGGCCGCGCGCGTTCGAGGCTCCCGACTGTGCCGAGGGACACGGCCCCGACTGCCCGGACCTGGCCTGCGTCGAGTGCGGCGAGGCGGTCTTCGTCGGTCTCCTGTCCGCCCACCTCAGCGAGCTGTCCGCGGCGCACTCCCGGGCCGTCCCCGCCGCCTGAGATCCCGGCCCCCGGCGCGCCGGGTGCCGGGGGGCGGTCACGGCTCCTACGCTGAGGGCGTGGCCGACGCACCGTCCAGTGACCTCCCGGAGCTGTTCACCCGGGCGGTCACCAGCCTGCGCCAGGCCCGGCCACGGCCCGAGGTCCGCCTGGCCGAGATCGCCCCACCGGGCCGGTTGGCTCCCTACACCTTCGCGCTGACCGCCGAGGTGCTGCGTGAGGGCGACGAGCTGGCCAGCGGCCGGCTGGTGCTCCTGCACGATCCGGCCGGGCAGGAGTCGTGGGACGGCACGCTGCGCATCGTCACCTATGTCACGGCCGAACTCGACGCCGACATGGCCGGTGACCCCCTCCTCGCCGGCGTGGGCTGGAGCTGGCTGATCGACGCCCTGGACACTTACGGGGCCAGGCACACCGCTGCGGGGGGCACCGTCACCCAGACCACGTCGGTCCGGTTCGGTGACCTGGCCGGGCCCCCCGACACCGCCGACGTGGAGCTCCGCGCCTCCTGGACCCCGCTGGAGACCGATCTCGGCGCCCACCTGCTCGCGTGGTGCGAGCTGCTGTGCTCCACCGCCGGGCTGCCGCCCCCCGGCGTGACGTTGCTCTCCCAGTCCAGCGGCTAACGCGGCCCCCTTCAGGCTTCAGCCACCCGCTCCGGCCGTCGACACCAATGGCGATGACCGACCCGGGGGGATCATGAGAGTGCTGCACGCGGAGCCGAACAGGGTGCGCTCCTTCACCGCGCTGGTCGTGGACCACGAGGCGCCGTCCCGCACGGCGATGGGTGCCCTCCTGCGCCGGCTGGGTGCGACCGACGTGGTCGCGGTCAAAGACCTGGTGCAGGCCCGGGTAGCCGCCCTTGGCGGCGGCCCACGCGACCTGTGCGTGCTCAACCTCGACCTGCCCGGCGGCTGCCTCAACCTGCTGGCGGACCTGCGCAACGCGGGCTGGCCGCGGCTGCTCGCCGTCTCGGGCAAGTCCGACGCGTTCTCGCTTCGCGCGGCATTCGTGGCCGGCGCACACGCTTACGTGCTCACCGCCGATGCCGCGGCTGCGATGCCCCGCGTCCCCTCCCCCCGGCTACCGCTGCGGTCCCCACCCGTCACGGCCACGCCGGCGCCGCTCATGCCCGTCGAACGAGTGTGGCGCCAGCTCTCGGCCAGGGAGATCGAGGTGCTGCAACTGGTGGCGGCCGGCCAGTCCAACAGTGCCGCCGGAGTGCATCTCCAGCTCTCCGCGCTGACCGTCAAGAGCCACCTGGCCCGCATCGCCCGCAAACTGGGCACCGGTGACCGGGCCCACATGGTCGCCGTCGCGATGCGGACCGGCCTGATCAGCTGACCCGGACACACCTGTCGCGGCGGTGCCGGAGCGCGTCGGAGGGCGATGCCGGCCACGCGGCGCGTACGGTCAAGGCTGTGACCGACGCGGCCCGGGCTGAGAGCACCGACGCGGTACCCGCCGAAAGCCAGCCGGCACCCCTGCCGCTGCTCGAGCCCCGGGACGGCACACCCGACCCCGTGGTGAGCGAAGCCGGCCTCGCCGCCGTCGCGACAGCCCTGGCGGCCGGCACGGGACCGGTCGCCGTCGACGCCGAGCGGGCATCGGGCTACCGGTACGGCCAGCGCGCCTACCTGGTGCAGCTGCGCCGGAACGGCGCGGGCACCACCCTGATCGACCCGATGCGCTGCCCCGACCTGGCCATCATCGACGACGCCCTGGCCGGCGCCGAGTGGGTGCTGCATGCGGCATCGCAGGATCTGCCCTGCCTGCTCGAGATCGGGATGCGTCCGCGCACGCTGTTCGACACCGAGCTGGCCGGTCGGCTGGCCGGATTCGAGCGCGTGGGCCTGGGCATCATGGTCGAGCAGGTGCTCGGCCGTACGTTGGAGAAGGGACACTCGGCGGCCGACTGGAGCACCCGGCCGCTGCCCAGGGAGTGGCTGACCTACGCCGCCCTCGACGTCGAGGTGCTCATCGAGTTGCGGGACGCCCTGGAGGCAGAGCTGCGCCGGCAGGACAAGCTGGGCTGGGCGCAGGAGGAGTTCGCCGCCCTGGTGGCCGCGCCGCCGGCGGAGGCCCGGGTCGATCCCTGGCGCCGTACCTCGGGCATCCATCGCATCCGCAGCCCCCGCGGCCTGGCGATCGTGCGCGAACTCTGGGAGACCCGCGACCGCATCGCCCGCGAACGCGACACCGCGCCCGGCCGCATCCTGCCCGATTCGGCCATCGTCAGCGCGGCCCAGGCCAATCCCGGGTCAGTCGACGCGCTCCTCGCGCTGCCGGTCTTCGGCGGCCGGGCCACCCGGCGGCAGGTCGGCGTCTGGTACGCCGCGATCGCGCAGGCTCGGGCACTGACAGACGACGCGCTCCCCCTCGCCCGCCGTGCCGGCGACGGCCCGCCACCGGTGCACAGATGGCGGGACCGCGAGCCGGACGCGGCCAGCCGCCTCGCGGCCGCCAAGGAGGCCGCCGCCGGGATCGCGGCGGCGCACGGCCTGCCGGTGGAGAACCTGATCTCACCGGACCTGGTGCGCCGGCTGTCCTGGGACCCGCCCGAGGCTGCGAGCGCGGACGCGGTCGCGCAGGTGCTGCGCGCGGGCGGTGCCCGCGAGTGGCAGATCGGCCTGACCGCCGAGGCGCTCGCCGCCGCCGTCACCGGCCCGGCGTGACCGTCCGGGCGGGTGGTTGAGCACTCACCCACCCTGGTATGTTACTGGCGGGTAATATTTACCTCTCGGTGCCAAAGCCCGCCGGATCGGAGTACCCATGACCGCTCGGCCCGTTCGTGACGTCGCGTTCGTCGACGGGGTCCGCACCCCGTTCGGCAAGGCCGGTGACACGGGGGTGTACGCCCAGACCCGGGCCGACGACCTCGTGGTCGCCGTCATCCGGGAGTTGCTGCGGCGGCATCCTGAGCTACCCCCCGACCGGATCGACGAGGTCGCGATCGCCGCCACCACCCAGACCGGCGACCAGGGCCTGACCATCGGCCGGCTCGCCGCCCTGCTGGCCGGGCTGCCCAAGACCGTGCCCGGCTTCGCCATCGACCGGATGTGCGCCGGCGCCCTCACGGCGGTCACCACCGTGGCCGGCGGCATCGCCTTCGGCGCCTACGACGTCGCCATCGCCGGCGGGGTCGAGCACATGGGCCACCACCCGATGGGCGAGGGCATCGACCCCAACCCCCGGATCGTCGCCGAGAAGCTCGTCGACCCCTCCGCCCTGGTCATGGGCTCGACCGCGGAGAACCTCCACGACCGCTTCCCCGGCCTGACCAAGGAGCGCTGCGACGCCTTCGCCGCGGCCAGCCAGGCCAAGGTGGCCAAGGCATACGCCGACGGCAACATCCAGCCCGACCTCGTGCCGATCGGCGCCCGCGACCCCGCGCGCGGCTGGGGCCTCGTGATCCGCGACGAGCCGCCCCGGCCGGGTACGACGGTCGAGGACCTGGCCACCCTCAAGACGCCGTTCCGCCCGCACGGCCGGGTGACCGCCGGCAACTCGGCCGGTCTCAACGACGGTGCCACCGGCTGCCTGCTCGCCGCAGAGGACGTCGCCGTCGAGCTCGGCCTGCCGATCCGCATGCGCCTGGTCGGCTACGGATTCGCCGGCGTCGACCCCGAGCTGATGGGCATCGGCCCGATCCCGTCGACCGAGCGGGCCTTGCGCACCGCGGGGCTGACTATCGCCGACATCGGGCTGTTCGAGGTCAACGAGGCCTTCGCCGTGCAGGTGCTGGCCTTCCTGGAGCACTTCGGCCTGGCCGACGACGATCCCCGGGTCAACCTCTACGGCGGCGCGATCGCCTTCGGGCACCCGCTCGCCAGTTCCGGCGTACGACTCATGACACAACTGGCCCGGCAGTTCGCCGAGCACCCTGAGGTCCGCTACGGGCTGACCGCCATGTGCGTCGGCATCGGCATGGGCGCCTCGGTCATCTGGGAGAACCCCGCGTGGGAGGGCGAGTGACCGCCGTGCTGGAAGTCCCCGACGAGATCGTCACCCGGGCCCTCGTCCGCTACGTCGAGGTGCCCGGGCTGCCCGGCGAGCTCGCGCTGATCACGCTGGAGAATGGGCTGGACCACCAGCGCCCGTCCACGTTCGGCACCGCCGGGCTGGCCTCACTGGAAGCCGCCATGGATGAGATCGAGGCCCACTCCCCGGGCATCGCCGCCATCGCCGTGACCGGCAAACCGTTCGTCTTCGCCGTCGGGGCCGACCTGTCCGTGGTGGGCGGCATCACCACCCGGGAGCAGGCACTCGAGGTCGGCCGTCGCGGACATCACGCCTTCAGGAGGCTGTACGACTCCGCCGTCCCGACCTTCGCCTTCGTCAACGGTGCCGCGATGGGTGGCGGCGTGGAGCTGGCCCTGCACTGCCGCTACCGCACGGTGTCCAGCGGCGCCGCCGCGATCGCGCTGCCCGAGTGCTTCCTGGGCCTGGTGCCGGGCTGGGGCGGCACGCAGCTGCTGCCCAACCTCGTCGGCGCCGATGCCGCGGTCACCGTGATCATCGAGAACGCCCTCAACAACAACCGCATGCTCAGGCCGGCCCAGGCGGTCGCGCTGGGCATCTTCGACGCCACGTTCTCCCCGGCCGACTTCCTGGCCCAGTCGTTGATCTGGGCCGCCACCGTGGTCCGCGGCGAGGTCACGGTGCAGCGCCCCGAGGTCGACCGCGGGCAGGCATGGGACGCCGCATTGGCCCGGGGCAAGGCGATCGCCGACGCCAAGCTGCACGGTGCGGCTCCGGCTCCCTACCG
The DNA here is from genome assembly GCA_003244095.1 of Pseudonocardiales bacterium. Taxonomy (GTDB): domain Bacteria; phylum Actinomycetota; class Actinomycetes; order Mycobacteriales; family QHCA01; genus QHCA01. Next base: position 7,830 of record QHCA01000080.1, read on the forward strand.
TGCCCTGGAGCTGATCGGCGCGGCCCGCGACGCCGACTTCGACGCCGGCACGGCCGCCGAGGACGAGGCCGAGGCCGACCTGCTGATCAGCGAGGAGTTGCGCGCCGGGCTGTACTCCTTCGACCTGGTGCAGAAGCGGGCCAAGCGCCCGGCCGGCCGGCCGGACACTGCACTGGCCCGGCCGGTGACCAAGGTCGGGATCGTAGGCGCCGGCCTGATGGCCAGCCAGCTCGCGCTGCTGTTCGCGCAACGGCTGGAGGTGCCCGTCGTCCTCACCGACATCGACGCCGGGCGCATCGAGCGCGGGGTGGGATACGTCCACGCCGAGATCGACAAGCTGCGAGCGCGGGGCCGGCTGTCGCCCGACAAGGCCAACCGGCTCAAGGCGTCGGTCATGGGCTCGCAGACCGTGGACGCCTTCGCCGACGCCGACTTCGTGATCGAGGCGGTGTTCGAGGAGCTCACGGTCAAGCGGCAGGTGTTCGCCGAGGTGGAGGCGGTGGTCCCCCCCGAGTGCGTCCTGGCCACCAACACCAGCTCCCTGCCGATCACCGAGATGGCAGCGGGGCTGCGGCACCCCGAGCGGGTGGTCGGCTTCCACTTCTTCAACCCGGTCGCCCTGCTCCCCCTGCTTGAAGTCGTCCGGGCCGGGCAGACCGACGACGCGACGCTGGCGACCGCCTTCGCCGTCGGCAAGGCGCTGCGCAAGTCCTGCGTCCTGGTCAAGGACGCCCCGGCGTTCGTCGTCAACCGGCTGCTCACCAGGTTCCTCGGCGAGGTGACGGCGGCGGTCGACGAGGGCACGCCGTTCGAGGTCGCCGACCGGGCGCTGGCCCCGCTCGGCCTGCCGCTGACGCCGTTCATGCTGCTCGCCCTGGTCGGGCCGGCCGTCGCCCACCACGTCAGCGAGACCCTGCACGAGGCCTATCCCGACCGGTTCGGCGTCAGCGCCAACCTGGGCCGGCTCGTGGCGGCGGGCAAGTCCGGCATCTACCTGTGGGACAGCGGCCGGCCCGAGGTCGATCCCGAGGTGCGCGAGCTGTTCGTCTCCGGTGATCGACCGCAGTCCGAGGAGCAGGTACGCGACCGCGCGCTGGCCGCCCTCGCGGAGGAGGCGGCCCTGATCCTCGCCGAAGGCGTCGTGGCCGCCGCCCAGGACATCGACCTGTGCCTGCTGCTCGGCGCGGGCTGGCCGTTCCACCTCGGCGGGATCACCCCGTATCTCGACCGTACGGGCGTCTCGGAACGGGTCACCGGGTCGCGTTTCCTGCCCGTCGGGGTGGCGAGCGTGCCGGCCGCCTTCTAGTCGTCATCGCGCTCCGCGCCTCGCTTCGCTCGATGCTCACGCGACTCAAGGCGCCAGGCGAGCGGCCACCTCGCGCAGCTCGGCATTTTCCGGCGCGTCCATGACACACCGGGCGAACAGCCACCGGGTGAGCCGATCGGTGTCGAGGTCGAGCAGTTCGGCCATCCGCCGGGCGAATCCCGCCGGATCGGCGACCAGCCGCTCGGTGCAGTTGAGCATGTGCTGCAGCGCGTCATAGGCCGGGTCACCGACGTAGGGCTTGGGATCGCAGACCAGCCAGGGCTCGCGTTGGGCGGCCAGGATGTTCTCCGCGTGCAGATCGGTGCAGAGCACGACCGAACTCCCCGCCGAGGCGGGCAGTGCCCGCCACAGCGCCAGACCCGCTCTCGCGAGTCCGGCGTCGACGGACCCCGGCGTCGCAGAGAGCCGCCGCTGGAAGCCGGCCGCCCACTGATCGCACATGACCTGCAGGGCGCGAAAGGAATGGCCGGGCGGAGGCTCGCGCCACAGCCGCCGGAGTAGGCCCGCGACCACGGCATCCTGCTCCGGCTCCGCGACGACCCGGCTCAGGGTCGTCCCCGGCCGGCAACGCTCGATCAGCAGCACGGTGGTCTCGGCAAAGGTGTGCGCGGCATACAAGCGGACCGCACCGTCACCGGCCCACAGGGCCAGGCCGTCGGCCTCGTGCAGTGCCTCTGGATGCCGCCAGCCGACCTTGAGCACGAGGTCGCGGCCGGCGTGATCTCGTGCCGGAGCGACCCAGGAGCACCCCCCGCCGGGCTGGAACGGCTCGCCGAGCCGCAGCGCCCATCGAGCGGCCGTCTCGGCGACAACGCGCGGCAGCCCGGCGACCCAGTCGCGCAGATCGGGCTCGTCGGAGCCCGCGGCGTTGGCAGCAAGGTTGGCCGGGATTGCGATTGGCACCATGTCGACCAGCCTGCCCGGTGGTCAGGGCATCGAGCCGGTCGGCAGCTGGACCTGCACCTCGAGGCCGCCCCCCTGCAGGGCGTAGGCCTGCACGTGCCCGCCGTGGGCGTGCACGACCGCCCGCACGATGGACAGGCCGAGGCCCGCGCCGCGACTTGCGGTGCGTGCGGTGCCGCCCCGCCGGAACGGCTCGAACAGGCTCGGCGCCTCGGCCGGGTCGACGACCGAGCCGCTGTTGGCGACGAAGAGCCGGGCCAGGCCGTTGTCGCTGCGGGTGTGCACGCCCAACCAGCCCCCGCTGACGTTGTGCCGGACGGCGTTCTCGACCAGGTTGCCGGCGAGGCGCTCGATCAGCCCGGGGTCACCCATGACCACGGCCGGCTCCAGGCGGGTGTCCACGCGCAGCCCGGCGGCGGTCGTCTCCCCCTTGACGGCGGCCAGGGCAGCGTCGACCACGACCGGCAACTCCACCTTCTCGCGAACGGCCAGCCCCTCGCGGCCCTGGGCGTCGGCCCTGGCCAGCTGCAGCAGGGCGTCGACCAGCCGGTCGGCCCGCTCGGTCGCGGTCCTGACCACTCCGCCCATCCGGCGCAGGTCGGTTTCCGACGCCTCCGGGTCGCGCAACGAGACGTCGACCTCGGTACGGATCACCGACAGGGGGGTGCGCAGCTCGTGACTGGCGTTGGCGACGAACCGGCGCTGGCTGTCGAAGGCCGCTTCGAGCCGGGCGATCATGCCGTCGAAGGTGTCGGCAAGCTCCTTGAGCTCGTCGTCCGGGCCGTCGAGCGCGATCCGCTGGTCGAGGGTCTCGGTCGACAGCCGCTGGGCCGTGCTGGTGATGGACTGCAGGGGGCGCAACGCGCGCCCTGCCAGCAGGTAACCACCGGCCATCCCGATGAGCCCGACGAAGCCGAGGGCGATCAGCCCGCGGCGCAGCAGCGCCTGCTCGGTCTGGTGCTGCAGCTGGTCCTGGAGGGCGCGGGCGTCGACCCTGTCGTAGGTGCCATCGCTGTACAGCACCTTCACCGTGCTGCCGTGGTCGAACCGCGGGCCGTTGTCGAACGCCTGGCGGACCAGGTAGTACGACGTCAGCAGGAGCACTACACCGGCCCCGACCAGCAGCCCGCCGTACAGCAGGGTCAGGCGGAGCCGAAGGGTCGGCCGGAGGGGGTTCATGCCGTCGCGCGGCTCACGTGGTGGCCATCCGGTAGCCGGAGCCGACCACGGTCTCGATCAGTACCGGCTCGCCGAGCTTCTTGCGCAAGGTCATCATGGTGACCCGCACCGTGGTGGTGAACGGGTCGGCGTACTCGTCCCACACCCGCTCCAGCAGCTCCTCGCTGGAGACCACCCGCCCGGCGGCGGCCAGCAGCACCTCCAGCACCCCGAACTCCTTGCGGGTCAGCTCGACACCCTGGCCGGCCCGGGTGACCGTCCGCCGGGCCGGGTCCAGCTCGACGTCCGCGGCCCGCAACACCGGCGGGGCCGGTGGCGTCGCCCGACGGCCGAGGGCCCGGATCCGGGCCACCAGCTCGTCGAAGGCGAAGGGCTTGCCGAGGTAGTCGTCCGCTCCCAGGCCGAGCCCCTCGACCCGGTCGGCCACCGTACCGCTCGCCGTCAGCATCAGGACCCGGGTCAGGGCGCCGGACCCGGCGACGTCAGCAAGTATCTCGTCGCCGGACATACCGGGCAGGTCGCGATCGAGGACGAGGACGTCGTAGCGGGTCACGAGCGCCTTCTCGTGCCCGTCGATCCCGTCGTAGGCGACGTCGACCGCCATCCCCTCCTGCCGCAGCCCCCGCGCGATGGCATCGGCCAGCGGCTGCTCGTCCTCCACGATCAGTACTCGCACGCCACCAGCGTGCCAGTACGAGGTGAAAGCCGCGTGAGTTCACCCGTTCGGGCCCGTCGCTGCCCCGTCTACCCAGGTACCGTCATGCCGTGCTGACCCTCACTGTCGCCGCGCTGCGCAGAGGAGCGCTCGCCGTCTGCGTGCTCGACGACGTGGACCTGGTGCCCGTGCCCGACGGGTTGCTGCTGACCGGCGCGGTGCAGGTGCGGGTGCCCTGGGACGAGTGCCGGCAGGCGTTGCGCGGCGCGGATCCCGAATGCCCGGAGGGCCGGCGGTTGCTGACGGCCTGGCTGCGGATGCGGCGGCTGCTCGCCGATGCCGACTCCGCGGCGGTGGCCGCCGGGGTCCGGCCGCTGGGGCTGCCCGTAGGCCATGTGCTGCACCCTGGCCCCGGATGGGGTGCGACGGTGATGGGCGGGGCGCTCGATCTGGGACTGGGGTTCATCGGCTTGGATCAGGCCCGGGCCGAGGAGGTCACCGCGATCGCGCCCGGTGTGTGGACCGCAGAGGGCACCGATGTGACGACGTACCGCTCCGGCGCCACCGCATATCTGACCGCGATGGCCCACCTCGCCGCCGAGCGCAGGATGCGGTCGCTCACCGACCCGCTGCGGCCGATGGGCGACTGCGATGTCGTCACGCTGCTTTGCCACCGTGACTTCCGCACCGCACTGGCCGGCCCGGTCGGCGGCATGGTCGCGGTCGGCGTGCCCATGCGCGATCGCGGCTGGACCGAGCTTCGCCGGGTCGATCCGGCCTTCATCGTGACCGCGGCCGCGGCGACCGATGCGCACCGCCGCGGCTTCGACCGCCCGCTGCTGATCACCACCGACGAGGTGGTCATGGTCGCCCCGGGTGGACGGCCGGGGCAGAACTCGCTGGCCGACGCGGTCTCCGACGAGCCGTGGCGACGGCCGGTCCTCTACCACTGAACCCGCCGAGGTGCCGGCCTACGGCTGGGTCCGGGACCGCTCGTCGTCGGCGTCGACCCGGACGCCCGGGTCGAGCCGGGAGACCCAGCCGAGCACGCGCCGGGACACGTCCTGCGCGGTCAGCCCGATCGCCGAACGCACCAGCATCGCGTTGCCGTGCCCGAGGAACCGCTGGGGGATGCCGATATCCCGGGTCGGCACGTCGATGTCGGCATCGCGCAGCGCCTGCGACAACTGGGCGCCGACCCCGCCGGACCGGCCGCCGTCCTCCAGGGTGACGACCAGGCGATGGCCCGCGGCCAGCCGGAGCAGCTCGTCGGACACGGGCGTGACCCACCGCGGGTCGACGACGGTCGCGGCGATCCCCTCGGCCTGGACTCGGCCCGCGACCTCGATCGCCATGTGGGCCATGGCGCCGACCGAGACGATGAGGACGTCGGGCCGCACCGGCTCGAGCAACACGTCGACCACGCCGACCCTGCGCAGGGCCGAGATGTCCTCGGCCAGGGCAGTCTTGGGGAAGCGCACGACCGTCGGGCCGTCGGAGACGGCGACCGCCTCGCGCAACTCCTCGCGCAGGGTGGGCTCGTCCCGCGGGGCGGCGATCCGGATGCCCGGGACGATGTTCATCAGCGAGAGGTCCCACATGCCGTGGTGCGACGCGCCGTCCTCGCCGGTCACGCCCGCCCGGTCGAGCACCAGCGTCACCGGTGCCCGGTGCATCGCCACGTCCATCAGCATCTGGTCGAACGCGCGATTGAGGAACGTCGCGTAGATGGCCACCACCGGATGCATCCCGCCGAAGGCCAGGCCGGCCGCCGAGGTGAGCGCATGCTGCTCGGCGATCCCGACGTCGTAGGTGCGCTCGGGGTAGGCCAGGGAGAAGGGGTGTAGCCCGGTGGGATGCAGCATGGCCGCGGTGATCGCGACCACGTCAGGGCGTTCGGCGCCGATCCGTACCATCTCGTCGCCGAAGACCGTCGTCCACTTGCGGCCGCCCGAAGACAGCAGCTGGCCGGTCACCGGGTCGAAGGCGCCACCCGGCCCGTGCAGGCAGTCGGCCTCGTCGCCCTCGGCCGGGCCGTAGCCGAATCCCTTGCGCGTGACGCAGTGCACGATCACCGGGGCGCCGAATGCCCGCGCTCGGCGCAGCGCCGTCTCGACGGCGGCCTCGTCGTGGCCGTCGACCGGCCCGACGTACTTCAGCCCCAGATCCTCGAACAGGCCCTGCGGCGCGATCGCGTCCTTGAGGCCCTTCTTGATGCCGTGCAGGGCGTCGAACAACGGCGGCCCGACCAGCGGCGTGCGGGCCAGCGAGTCACGGACGAGGTCGAGGACTCGCTCGTAGCCGGGGGTCAGCCGCAGCGTCGCGAGGTGGTCGGCCAGCCCGCCGATCGTCGGCGAATAGGACCGGCCGTTGTCGTTGACCAGGATCACCACCTGGCGGTCCTTGGCGGCAGCGATGTTGTTCAGCGCCTCCCAGCACATCCCACCGGTCAGCGCGCCGTCGCCGACGACGGCGACCACCGGGCGCTTCTCGCCGCGCAGGGCGAAGGCCTTGGCCAGGCCGTCGGCGTAGGACAGGGCGGTCGAGGCATGGGAGTTCTCGATCACGTCATGTTCGGACTCCGACCGGCTGGGGTAGCCCGACAGGCCGCCGTACTGCCGTAGCCCGTCGAAGGCGTCCTGCCGCCCGGTGAGGATCTTGTGGACGTAGGCCTGGTGCCCGGTATCGAACAGGATCGGCTCGGCGGGCGAGTCGAAAACCCGGTGCAGGGCGATCGTCAGCTCCACAGCGCCCAGGTTGGGGCCGAGGTGGCCGCCCGTCCTCGACACCTTGGCCACCAGGAAGTCGCGGATCTCCGTTGCCAGCAGCGGGATCTGGTCCGGCCGCAGCCGGCGCAGGTCCGCGGGTGCCCCGATCGACGACAGCAGGGTCATGGACGCCTCTCATCCGAGCCTTTGACAACGTTCGAGTCTAGCTGCGCACCCGGATGGCACCGGCCGGGATCTCGTGTGGGCCTGGTGCGGAGACAGCGTCGTAACCCCGAAAAGAGGCAAGTCTGCCTGTTAGGGCACGCAAGACACGGAATGATGTGGCGAGGGACGGCGGCCGAGATGCTGAGGGGGGCGACGGTGATCGTCTGCAGGGAGTGCGGCTTCGTCAACGCGCCCGGGACGGACTTCTGCCAGAACCCGTCGTCGGCCGACGGCGCAGCGCCGTGCCGGGCCTATCTCGGCTGGGCCGACCCCGAGCAGACCAGGGTCGTGACCGTCCCCACCGTCGCCGGACGCCCGCGGGAGCCGGCTGACCCGAGGACGGCCGGGCGGGTGGACGTGGCGTCGGTACTCACACCGGCGCAGCTGAGCGTCGAGCCGGCCGGTGAGGTGAGCTGCGAGATCCGGGTCCGCAACCTCGGTACGGTCGTCGACCGCTTCCAGCTCGAGCTCCAGGGCGCACCCGGGCCGTGGGCGGTGATCGAGCCGGCCGCCCTGTCGCTCTTCCCGGACACCGAGAGCACGGCGATGATCCGCTTCCGACCGCCCCGTTCCCCCCGGGTGCCGGCCGGCCCCACGCAGTTCCGGGTCCGGACCGTGTCCAGCACCGCGCCGGAGGTCTTCGCGCTGGTCGACGGCATGGTCGACGTCCGGCCGTTCACCGTCCTGGAAGCGCGCATCATGCCGCAGACCTCCGGCGGGACGCAGCGCGCCGAACACCGGCTCATCGTCGACAACCAGGGCAACGCGCCGGTCCGCCTGGTACTGGAGGCGAGCGATCCCGACGGGGCGCTCGACCTGCGGGTCGATCCACCCGTGCTCACCGTGGCGGCGGGCGCGACCGGAGTGACGGCCGTGGCGGTCGCGGCGCTGCGACAGCTGCCCGGCGGGACGGCCCAGCCGCGACCCTTCGCCGTGCAGATCCAGGGGCCCGGCGACCAGAAGCTCAGCCTGACCGCGCTGTTCGTGCACGAGCCTCCGCCACCCCCCGTCGCCGCCTCGGCTCCGGCACCGACCCCGCCGCCGGCGCCGGTGCCGGCGCCGGTGCCGGCGCCATATCTGCCACCGTCCCGCGCGGCCCCTGTCCGGGTGGCACCCAAGGGCCGGATGGGGGCCGGCGGGTGCCTGGTCGTCCTGCTGCTCGGCATCCTCCTGATCATCGGCCTCGCGCTCCTCGGCCTGCTCGGCTATCCGCTCGTGACGGGCAACCACAGCTATTACAACGGGCAATTCCTCGGCATCACGGGTGGCGTCCTGGTCTTCGACCTGATCCTGATCACGCTGATCAGGATGGTCGTGCGGTTCTCCCGGCGCCGCGGGGCACGACAGGCCTTACAGGCGGGGTATCCACCGCCGGCCGCGTAGGGCGGCAAGGACGACGGCTATCCCCCGGCCTACCTCGGCCAGCCGCCGACCCTCCCGCTCGTAGGCCTGCATGGCCGCCTCGACGGCCTCCGGCGGGATCTCGTCGCGCAGGTCGGCGCGCAGGGTGCGCCAGCCCACCCTGGCAGCTTCCAACGAAGCCGCCACCTGCTCACCGGCCATCCGCGCCAGCAGCACCGGATAGCGGCGCAGGACGTCGTAGGCCCGGTAGTCGGCCGGCACGTGGTCGTACAACCACGCGGCAGCGCTGAGCTCCCAGTCCGGCGAGCCGGGCGGGCGCACCTGGGCCGGCCACTGCGGCGGCAGTTCGGAGGTCACCCGCACGATGATCCGCTGCGCGGGGCGGCACCGCGCCCTATCTCCGCACGTGCGGTCAGCGCGCGGCCGAGACTCGGGCGACAGCCCTCGTGCCGGCGGCCGGCTAGGCCGGTCGCTCGGGCTCCAGCAACCCGACGCACTCCACGTGGTGGGTCATGGGGAACAGGTCGAAGGCGCGGACCCCGACGAGCCGCAGCCCGTGGCCGGCGAACGTCGCGATGTCGCGGGCGAAGGAGGCCGGGTCGCAGGCGACGTAGGCCACCGCCCGGGGCCGCCGGGCCGCGATCTGACCGACGACCCGCGCACCCGCTCCGGCGCGGGGCGGGTCCAGCACGACGAGGTCGAACCCCCCCTGAACCGAGTCGAGAACGTGCCCCACCTGCCCGATCTCGACAGAAACGGGTACGGCAAGGTCGCGCAGGTTGTAGACCGCGTCACCGGCGGCCCCGCGATCGGACTCGACGGCCACGATGCGGCCGCCGGGCACGAGCGGGGCCAGTGCTCCGGCGAACAGCCCCGCTCCGGCATACAGATCGAGCACCGAGTCGCCTGCCTGCGGGCGCAGGGCGCGTACTACGGCCGCGGCCAGGGTCTCGGCCGCGGCCGGATGCACCTGCCAGAAGCCGGCAGCGCCGACCCGGAAGATCCGCCCCAGGGCTCTCTCGCGGACCGCCCGGTGCCCGCGCACCCGGGTGGCCCGCCCGCCCCGGCCAGGTTGGCTGAGCACGGCCGGCTCCGTGGCGGCAGCAAGCGGGGGCACCGCGACGTCCGCGCCCGCCCGTGGGGTGACCACCAGGGCCAGGTCGCCGCCCGAGGAGGCGATGACCTCGACGGCCTGCGCGCCGGGCCAGCGCTGCAGCGTGACACCCAGCTGGCCGACCGACTCCGTCGCCAGCGGGCAGTGCTCGACCGGCTCGATGTCGTGTGACCGGTGCCGGTGCAGTCCCACGGTGCCACCGGCGTCGACGGCGAAGCGCACCCTGGTACGCCAGCCAAGGGGGCCGCCGGGGACCGGCTCGACGGTGACCGGCAGGTCGGGCCGGTCACCCAGCCGAGCCAGTTGTTCGGCGACCACGGCCGCCTTGAGCTCGCGCTGGGCCTGTGGCGTGGCGTGCTGCCAGTCACATCCGCCGCAGCCGCCGGGCCGTGCGTGGGGGCAGGGTGGCTCGACCCGGTCGGGCGACGCGACGAGCACCGACACCGCGTCGGCCCGGCAGAACGACCCGCCACGGTCCTCGGTGACCCGGGCCAGCACCTGCTCTCCCGGCAGCGCATGGCGGACGAAGACCACCCGGCCCTCGTGCCGCGCTACGCAATGCCCACCGTGGGCCACCGGCCCGACCTCGACCGCCAGCTCACGACCGGTCCAGTCGAGCCCCGGCTCAGCTGCCCCACTCACGGTCGGCCGGTCACCTGTTCGGGCTGCTCCGGCTGGTCGGGCTGGTCGGGCTGCTCCGGCTGCTCCGGCTGCTCCGGCTGCAGGGTGTCGTCGCCGGCGTAACCGCGACGGACGTCGCCCGGACTGCTCTGCGGGCGCGCCGCGCGGTGCTCGGAGGACTTCAACTGCCACGGCACGTTGGTCACCATGACACCGGGCTCGAACAGCAGCCGGCTCTTGAGCCTGAACGCGCTCTGGTTGTGCAACAACGTCTCCCACCAGTGGCCCACGACGTACTCCGGGATGTAGACCGTGACCACGTCGCGGGGGCTCTCGCGGCGGATCCGCTTGATGTAGTCGAGGATCGGCCGGGTGATCTCACGGTAGGGCGACTCGATCACCTCCAGCGGCACCGGCACCTCGCGCCTCTCCCACTCCTCCTGCAACGCCCGGGTGTCGGCCTCGTCGACGTTGACGGTGACCGCGGTCAGCGTGTCGGGCCGGGTGGCCCGTGCGTAGGCGATGCTGCGCAGGGTGGGCTGGTGCACCTTGGAGACGAGGACGACCGCGTGGTTTCGGGCCGGCAGGATCGGCGCGTCGTCGGTCGGCTCGAGCTCGGCGGCCACCCGGTCGTAGTGCTGCCGGATGCCCCGCATCAGCAGGAACAGGATCGGCATGGCGATCACCACCAGGTAGGCGCCCTTGGTGAACTTCGTGATCAGCACGATCACCAGCACCAGTCCGGTGAAGGTCGCCCCGGTGGCGTTGATGGTCCGGCTGCGCATCATCCGGCGGCGCGCGACGTGGTCGCGCTCGGTGCGCAGCAGGGCGTTCCAGTGCCGGACCATGCCGGTCTGACCGAGGGTGAAGGAGGTGAAGACGCCGATGATGTAGAGCTGGATCAGCTTCGTGACGTCGGCCTTGAAGGCGATGATGAGCACGATGGCCGCGGCGGCCAGCAGGACGATCCCGTTGCTGTAGACGAGGCGGTCGCCGCGCGTGTGCAACTGCCGCGGGGCGAACCTGTCCTGGGCCAGGATCGACCCGAGCAGCGGAAAGCCGTTGAAGGCGGTGTTGGCTGCCAGGACCAGGATCAGTGCAGTGACTGCCTGCAGGAAGTAGAACAGCAGGTTGTGCGTGCCGCCGAAGACGGCGGCGCCGATCTGGGCGATCACGGTCGGCTGCGGCTCGGTGCCGCACTTGGCGAACCCGACCAGGTCGCGCACCCGGGCCGGGTCGACGTAGTGCACCTTGGAGATCAGGGCCAGCGCCGTGATGCCGACGAACATGGTCATCGAGATGACACCCATCGCCAGCAGGGTCGCGGCGGCGTTCTTGCCCTTGGGCTTCTGGAACGCCGGCACGCCGTTGGCGATCGCCTCGACGCCGGTCAGCGCCGTACATCCGGAGGAGAAGGCCCGCAGGACGAAGAACAGCAGGGCCAACCCCAGGAGGTTGGCCTTCTCGGGATGGATGGCGAAGTGCGCGCTCTCCGCAACGGGCGGATGGCCAAGGAAGGTCCTGACCAGACCGGTCACCACCATGCCGAGGACCGCCACCACGAAGGCATAGGTCGGGACCGCGAAGGCCTTGCCGGACTCGCGCACCCCGCGCAGGTTCATCGCGCTGAGTAGGACCACGACGGCGACCGCCATCCAGACGCGGTACGGATTCAGCCCGCGCAGGGCCGAGATGACGTTGTCGATACCGGCCGAGACCGACACCGCGACGGTCATGACGTAGTCGACCAGCAGCGCGCTGGCCACCGTCACCCCGGCGGTGCGGCCGAGGTTCTTCGACGCCACCTCGTAGTCGCCGCCGCCGGTCGGGTAGGCCTGGACCAACTGCCGGTAGGAGGCCACCACCACGATCAGCAGCAGCACGACGCCGGCGGCGAGGAACGGCGTCAGGTAGAGATAGGCGGTGCTGCCCAGCGTGAGCACCACCAAGACTTCCTGCGTGGCGTAGGCGACGGAGGACAGCGGGTCACTGGCGAAGATCGGCAGCGCCAGCCGCTTGGGCAGCTCCGTGTCGCCGAGCTTTTCGCTGCGGAAGGGCCGCCCGAGCAGCAGACGCTTGGTCAGAGATCCAAGACTCGGCACGCGGCCGATCGTACGGCGCTGAGCAGCTGCGGCCAGCCGCGGCCGCGCGTGTAGCGTCCGGACACGTGCACTACGTCATCATGGGTTGCGGGCGGGTCGGGTCGATGCTGGTCCGCAGCCTGGAGAAGCTCGAGCACTCGGTGGCGGTCATCGACCGGGACCCGACGGCCTTCCGCCGGCTCGGACCGGAGTTCAAGGGCACCGCCGTGACCGGCATCGGCTTCGACCGAGACACGCTGGTCGAGGCCGGGATCGAGCGGGCGGACGCCTTCGCCGCCGTCAGCAGCGGTGACAACTCGAACATCATCTCGGCGAGGGTGGCTCGCGAGACTTTCGGCGTACACCATGTGGTCGCCCGGATCTACGACCCGAGGCGCGCCGAGGTCTACGAGCGGCTGGGCATCCCGACCGTGGCCACGGTGCGGTGGACCGCCGACCGGATGCTGCGCGCGCTCCTGGCCGAGGGCACGGAGGAGATCTGGCGCGATCCGACCAGCAATGTCGCGATCATCGAGGTGACCGTGCATGAGCGGTGGATCGGCCGGTCGCTCGATGAGTTCGAACGGGCCGTGGGCGTCCGCACCGCCGTCATCGTGCGCTTCGGTATCGGCACGCTGCCGACCCGGTCGACGGTCATCCAGGACGGCGACCGGGTCTACCTGCTGGTCGACAAAGAGACAGCCAAGACCGCGGCCCGGGTTGCCGCCGAACCGCCCCACGGGAGCACCTGATGCGGATCGCCATCGCGGGTGCCGGCAACGTGGGCCGCTCGATCGCGCAGGAGCTCATCGACAACGGGCACCGGGTCTTGCTCATCGAGCGGGAGTCACGTGCCGTCAAGGGCGGCAGCGTTCCGCAGGCCGAGTGGATCGAGGCGGACGCCTGTGAGGTGGCCTCCCTGGAGGAGGCGCGCCTGCAGGACTGCGACGTCATGATCGCCGCCACCGGGGACGACAAGGTCAACCTGGTCGCCTCGCTGCTGGCCAAGACGGAGTTCGGCGTCAACCGGGTGGTCGCGCGGATCAACCATCCCAAGAACGAGTGGATGTTCACCGACTCCTGGGGCGTGGACGTCGCCGTGTCGACCCCCCGGCTGCTGGCGGCGCTCGTCGAGGAGGCGGTCTCGGTCGGCGACCTCGTCCGGCTCATGACCTTCCGGCAGGGCCAGGCCAATCTGGTGGAGATCACGTTGGCCGCGGACGCCCCGCACGTCGGGCGGCCCGTGCGCGAGCTGGACCTGCCGCGCGATGCCGCCCTGGTGGCCATCCTGCGCGGGCGCCGGGTGCTCGTGCCGAGTCCGGACGACCCGCTCGAGGCCGGCGACGAGTTGATGTTCCTGGCAACCGACGAGGTCGAGCGGGAGATCCACGACGCGGTTTCGGGGCCGGGTGCCGGCTAGCCGTCGCTAGCTGGAGCCGGTCGGTGTCTGTACGGGATCGCCGTCCACCGGCCGTAACGCAGGGGGCTCCCCCGACCGCGCCAGCTTGGCCGTGGCCCGGCGCACCAGCCACAGCGTCGCCGCCACGTTGACGGCGAAGAGCGGGTAGCCCATGGACAGCTTGGCCACCGCCAGCCAGCCGGGCTGGTGGTGGAGGTAGAGCAGTCCCTGCAGGCCGGTCTTGGCGGCGTACATCAGTGCCCACCACAGCGTCGCGAGGGTGTAGGCCCGGCGCAGGGCCGGTTGCCGCCGCCAGTCCTGGTCGCCGTCGCCGAAGTATGTCCAGAGCACGCCGACCAGCGGGCGGCGGATGAGGAGGGAGACGGCGAAGACCAGGAAGTAGACCGCGTTGAGGATGATGCCGGGGATGAAGAAACCTTCGGCCCGGCCGAGACGGTGCGCGAAGTACGCGGCGATCGCGACCCCGAACAGGCCGCTGACCGCGAACTGCGGGGACTCCCGGCGGGCCAGCCGGAGGGCGAAAACGGCCACGCCGGCGACGAGGGCGGCGATGACGGCCACCCTCAACTGGCTCAGGGCGTTGGCGACGACGAACACCACGACCGGCAGACCCGAGTCGATCAGGCCCTTGACCCCGCCGAGCTGCTCGACGAACCGCGTGGGCGCAGCCTCCGGCTCGGTCACCGTCCGGCCGGCAGCAACTCGTACCACGGGTTGAAGATGACCTCCCGTGAGCCCTGTTCGCAGACCCTGCCGCGCACGACGAGGGAACGACCCGGCTCGATCCCGGGGATGCGCCGGCGACCGAGCCAGACCAGGTCGACCGTCCCGGTGCCGTCGTAGAGCTCGGCTTCGAGGGTCGGCAGGTTGGTACGTGGCTCGAAGCGCACGCTGCGCAGCCGACCGACCATGCACACGGGGCGGTGCCCGAGCCGGGCCGCGTCGCGGCAGGGCGTGGCGCCGGCCTCGCTGACCTGGTCCTGCAGTCCCGCGGCGTCGAGCTGCTCCTCGGAGGCGGTCAGACGGCGCAGGGCACGCCGGAGGAAGCCCTCGTGCCGGGCCGCACCGGACACCTCTGTCGACAACGCCAGGTCACCTCGATCCGTCGATCGGTCGTGCCGTTCGTCTCTAGGGTAGGCGACCACCGGCCGCTGCGCCGGGCATGGGGTAGGGCCGGCCGTCAGCGGCTGCATCGCACCCGTTCGGCTCAACGAATCTCGGTGATCTCCGGGCCGCGCACCGGCAGCTCCGATGTCACGCGGCCGGCCTCGTCGGCCGCCTGATCGAGCACGTCCTTGGGCAGCTCGAGCGGCAGCGGGCCGCGTACCGGCAACGCCCCCTCGCCGCGGGACACGACGACGTTGCGCAGGGCCCGCTCCAGCGCCCTGGCCTGCTCGGGGTTGGTGGCTGCGGGCCCGGTGAACATGCCGCGCAGGAACCACTTGGGGCCGTCGACGCCCACGAAACGGGCGGCCTGCCGGCCGTCCGGTCCCGTCACGGTGGCGGCCAGCTCCGTCCCGAACGGCCCTTCGCGCTCACTCCCACCCGCTCCCTCGGCCCGCAGTGTCGTCAGCAGCTCCGCCCGCACCTCGTCCCAGATCCCCTGGCCCCGCGGCGCGGCGAACGCACCGATCGCCAGCGTGCTCGCCGCCTGCACGAGGACCACTCCGGCCACCGTGCCGGTCGGGTCGGCTTCCAGGCGCAGCTCGATGTCGGGCGTGGCCGGGACCCGCAGCCCCCCGAGGTCGAGCCGGGCGACATCGTCGTCGGGTGCGTCGCCGACATCCCATGGCCCCTCGGTGGGACCTTCGACGCCCGCCGGCTCGGCGGGCGAATCATCGTCCTCCGGTGGGTCCACCCCGGCCGGCTCCTGCCCGGGCGGCAACGCGTCCTTCTTCGACCGACGTCGGAACATGGTCACTCCTCTCGGTCCGGGCCGGAACCGATCAGGCCGGCGGGCAAGCCCGAGTGCCCCCCGGTCGACCCCTGGCCGCCCGCGCCGCGTTCGGACTCGGGAAGGCGGCGGCAGTCCAGCCAGGCGACCTGCTCCACCCGCTGCACGACTAGCTGCGCGATGCGGTCGCCCCTCCGGAAGCTGACCGGCATGGCAGGGTCGTGATTGACGACGATCACCTGGATCTCGCCGCGGTAGCCGGCGTCGATGGTCCCGGGGGCATTGACCAGGGAGACTCCGAAGCGGGCGGCCAGCCCTGACCGGGGGTGGACGAAAGCGGCGTAGCCCTCGGGCAGTGCGATCGCGATCCCGGTCGGCAGCACGGCCCGCTGGCCCGGCTCCAGACATGCGTCCACCGTGGTCAGCAGATCCGCCCCGGCGTCACCGGGACGGGCATAGGACGGTAGTGGCAGGTCCGGATCCAGACGCTGGACGAGAACCTGCACGGTCGCAGGAGGCATTGGAAGCAGGGTACCCGCGCACGGGTAGCCTCGATGACCGTGGAGGCCCACGACGAGCGGCTGCGGGTCCCGCTCTGGTGGTGGCCGGCCGCGCTGGGCCTGGGCGGCGCGCTCGCCGCCGAGGTCCACGCCGGCCAACCGGGTCTGCGCGCCTGGTTGCCCTATGTCGTCGTACTGCCGACCGTGTCCGCGCTGCTGTGGTGGGCAGGGCGGGTCCGCGTCCGGGTCGCCGACTCGGAACTGTTCGTCGATGATGCGCACCTGCCCCTGCGGTACGTCTCGACCGCGGTGCCTGTGGCCGGCGAGGCGAAACGGACCGCTCTTGGCCCCCGCCTGTCGGCACTGGCCTTCGTCGTGCACCGGCCCTGGGTCCGCGGTGCGGTCAAGCTCACCCTCGACGACCCGGCCGATCCGACGCCGTACTGGATCATCAGCTCTCGCCGGCCGGCCGACCTGGCCGCTGCCATCATCGCCGGATCCGGATCCGGGTCGACGGTGCGTCATTCGAACAAGACGGGGTAGGCACCCCGAAAGACCAAGGAGGCACTCATGGCGCAAACCATGGCCAAGGCCGGTTGGAAGCTGACCGCACTGCTGTTCGCCGTACCCGCGGGCATCGCCGCTCGCAAGGCCGTCGACGTGGCGTGGAAGAAGGCCCGGCACAGCGACCCGCCGGCGAATCCGGCCGCACCCGGTACGACGTGGACCGAGGCGCTGGTCTGGGCGGCCATCAGCGGTGTGGTGTTCGCCGCGGCCCGGATGGTCGCCGCCCGCGGCGCCGCCGCCACCTGGCGTTCGCTGACCGGCTCGCTGCCGCCCGGCCTGGAGGACTCGACCGTCTGACCCGCGCTCAGCGGACCGCTCTGCGGGCGAGCAGGTCACGACGGACGGCCTCGCCCAGACCGCGCGTTGCCCGGCGATTGAGCTCGGCGCCGATCAGGGCGCCGGTGAACACCGGGCCGAGGGTGGTGAGGTTGCGGCCCAGCCGCCGCATCAGCTGGTCGCGCAGCTCACGCCGGGAGGCACTGCCGATGACGCTGGTCAGGCCGGCACCCGGGCGGGCCAGGTCGACACCGCGGCGCCGGGCCCAGGCGGTCAGGAAGGCCGTCGTGCGCTGGGCCGTACTGCCCGGGACGGTCACGCCGTAAGCTTCGTGCAGCTCCGCCACCAGCTTGATCTCGACCGCGGCGATGGCCACGGTCTCGGCGACCAGCTGCACTGGCGCTGATAGCAGCGTCGGCGGTGCCGCCCACTCCGCCGTGGCCAGCGCCCCCGCCGCGGCGCCGATCCCCGCCGTCGCCCGGCTCGCCGACCTGACCAGTGCCTCGGCCAGCTCGTCGCCGGTCAGCCCGTCGTGGTGCTGCATGAGGGTGGCCAGGTCGCGGATCGGCACCCGCGGCGCAGCCTGCACGACCAGATCGGTCAGCCAGCGACCGCCACCGGCACCCCGGACGCCGGCCGACTTGGCGCTGCGGGCCAACGACGCGGCCAGGCGGCGCAGCAGCCGGCGGCGCTCCTTGCGGTCGACGTCGCCCCGGGCGAGCTGGCCGAGGGTGTCGGCAACCTCGTCGTCAGTGGCGGGCCGGCCGGCCTCGTCGCTCATC
>QHCA01000081.1 GCA_003244095.1 Pseudonocardiales bacterium
GTGCTGCTGCTCGGGCTGGCCGGCACCGTGCTCTACACCCGGGCCGCGCCGCTCATGCCCGCGTTGCAGTCGTACTGGCTGTGGATCCACGTCAGCATGATCACGCTGGCCTGCGGGATCTTCCTGGTCGGCTTCAGCACGTCGGTGCTCTATCTCATCCGGGCGCGCTACGAGCAGCGGGCCGGATCGGCGTCGATGCGCTTCCCCACGACGCTGGGTGCGCGCCTGCCGGCCGCCGACCGGCTCGAGCAGGTCACGTTCCGGGTGATCGCGCTGGGCTTCCCGATCCTGACCTTCGCGGTGATCGCCGGTGCGATCTGGGCCGAGGCGGCGTGGGGCCGCTACTGGGGCTGGGACCCCAAGGAGACCTGGGCGTTCATCACCTGGGTGATCTACGCCGCCTACCTACACGCGCGGTCGACGGCCGGCTGGCGCGGCGGCCGGGCGATCGGGATAGCGCTGCTCGGCTGGGCGGCGATGATGTTCAACCTGTTCGGCGTCAACATCCTGATCTCCGGCCTGCACTCCTACGCCGGGCTGAGCTGACCCGCTCACCCAATCCCGGTCCTGCGTGGTGGGGTGGTGAGCGGCGCTGAGCCCACCCTGGCTAGCTGCTTGAGTCCTCGTCGGCGTCCTTGCCGCGGCGCAACTCCTCCTCGCGCTTGCGGAGGTCTTCCTCCCAGCTGCCGAGCATCCGCTCATGCTCGGCGGTGTTGCGCTTGAGGTCGGCGAGGAACTCCGGATCGTCGTCGGGGGCCAGCCGGCGCGGGCGTTCGTGCTCGGGGAAGCCGCTGGACGGGTGCTGGCGGCCATTGCTGCCCCGGTTGCCCTTGTAAGGCACACCACCCACCCGGGAGCCGGCCACCGGGCGGCCGGCGATGATCCAGGCGATGCCGCCGATCGGATTGATGAACACGATCAGCACCCAGGCGATCTTGGGCAGGTTGCGGACCTCGGCGCTGTCGGTGGTGATGACGTCGAGCAGGCAGAACAGCAGGAAGGCGAGGAGGACAACGCCCACAACACCGTCGAGATAGAGCACGTTGCATCACCCCTCGCTGGGGACGCTTGCCCGGGATCGGACGATACTGTGGCGATGTCCCCGCGGTCAGTGTGCCCTGCCGGTCACACCGGCCGCAGCGCCGCCCCGGTCAGTCGCCGTCGCGCGGCTCCGGCAGGCCCGACTCACCGGCGGACAGCAGTGCCCGCACTTCCGACTCGCGAAAACGTCGGTGGCCTCCGGGAGTCCGGATGCTGCTGATGCGACCCGCAGCCGCCCATCTCGTTACCGTCTTAGGGTCGACGCGGAACAACGCGGCAACCTCCCCCGGTGTGAGCAGCCGATCCCTGACCTCCACTGAGCCCCCTTGCTGTGGCGACGCCGTCCTGACGATCGCTGAATCGAAGGTACGGGATACGCCTCCCCCTAGAACCCGAATCGGCCTCATTAGAGCACTGCCCGGTTCGACGGGGCGTGGCGACCCGTCACAAAGGGCCGACATTGTTGTGCCCATACCCCTAGTTTCACATCCTATGACCCCGTTTGGGGGTTCACGTGGATGATATCGACCGCCAGATCGTGGAGGCCCTGCGCACCAATGCCCGGTCAACCTACGCCGAGTTGGGCCGCCTCGTGGGTCTTTCCCCGCCGGCAGCCCACGAGCGGGTGGGCAAGCTCGAATCAGGCGGGATCATCACCGGCTACCACGCGTCGGTCGAGCCGACCGCCCTCGGGCTCGGCGTGAGCGCCCTGGTCGGGATACTGCTCAGCGACGATCACGAGGCCGAGGATGTGGTGGCGGCCCTGCACGACCTGCCCGAGATCGAGGACTGCTGGTTCGTCGCCGGTGAGGAGACGTTGGTGATCAAGGTACGCGTGCCTGACGTGGACTCCCTGGAGAAGTCGCTGGGCGCACTGCGGCGGATCCGCGGCATCTCCCGTACCCGCACCACCGTCGTGCTGTCCACCCGTTGGGAGAACCAGGTGCGTCCGGCATGAAGGCGGTCGTCGTCTACAGCCTCGGCCGGGCGGGCATCTTCCTGGCGACCGCGGCTGTGCTTGCCCTGGTCGGCTTCCGCTCGTGGCTGCTCGTGCTGGCTGCGCTGGTGGCGTCCCTGCCGCTGTCCTACTTCGCGCTGCGCGGGCCGCGGGCAGCCTTCGCCGAGCAACTCGCGCGCCGGGCCCGCGAGCGCCGCGAGCTGCGGGCCAAGCTGGCCGGCCACGAGCCGCCCGAGGAAGAATGATCAGTGAGCGGTCCCGGTAGCGTGATGGCCATGGGCGACGGCACCGCGGCCTTCGACGGCGTCACCTGGGATGCGCTGCGGCACCGGCGCAGCGCCAAGTGGCGGCGGTATCCCGCGGACGTGCTGCCCTCCTGGGTGGCCGAGATGGATTTCCCGCTCGCCGCGCCGGTCAAGCAGGTGCTGCTCGAAGCGATCGAGCGCGACGACACCGGCTACGCGTTCTTCGCCGGATTCCCCGAGGCGACGGCGGGCTTCCTCGCCGAGCGGCTGAAGTGGGCCGTCGAACCGGCCGGCATCTCGGCGTTGCCCGACGTGATGGCCGGCGTGACGGAGTCGCTGCGGCTGCTGACCGGGCCGGGCGACGGCGTGGTCATCAACACGCCGGTCTACCCGCCCTTCTTCTCCGCCATCCCCGACGCCGGGCGCCGGGTGGTCGAGGTGCCGCTGGCCCGGGACGGCATCACGTACTCCCTCGACCTCGACGCCCTCGAGTGCGCCTTCGCCGCGGGGGCCCGGGGCTACCTGCTCTGCAGCCCGCACAACCCCACCGGCGTCGTCTTCTCCGAGGCCGAGCTGGCGGGCGTGGCTGGTCTCGCCCGGCGCTACGACGTGGCCGTCATCGCCGACGAGATCCATGGGCCGCTGACACTGGCCGGCGCCACCTTCACGCCCTATCTGTCCCTGGGTCCAGAGGCGGCCCCCCAGGCGGTGGCGCTGACGTCGGCGTCGAAGGCCTTCAACCTGCCTGGCCTGAAGTGCGCGGCGCTGATCGTCGCCGACCCCGACGTGCTGGCCCTGACCGCCAGGATCACCGACGAGGTGCGTGACCGGACCGGGCTGCTCGGGGTGCTGGCCGCGATCGCGGCGTTCGGCGAGGGCGGCCCGTGGCTCGACGACGTCCTCGGCTACCTCGACGGCAACCGACGGCTGCTCGCCGACCTGCTGGCCGAGCGGCTCCCGCGGGCGGGATACCACCCGCCGCGCGCCACCTGCCTGGCCTGGGTCGACCTGTCCGCCTACGACCTCGGCCCCGACCCGGCCGCTACGCTGCTCGAGCGGGGCAGGGTCGCGGTGACGGCAGGGCCGGATTTCGGCGCTCCCGGCGCGGGGTTGGTCCGGCTCAACTTCGGCACGTCGCGGGCGCTGCTCACCGAGACCGTCGACCGGATGGCCCGGGCAACGGAGCCGATCTAACCCAGGGCCAGCCCGATCGCCAGCAGCAGGCCGTAGCCGAGTTGTGCCCGGCCGGTCCGGCCCAGTACGTCGACCAGCTCCATCCCGGCCGCACCGCGGATCACCCGGCGCACCGGGGTCGTCGCCAGGGTCGTCGCCAGCAGCGTCAGGAGGGCCCAGGGGGAGCGCAGCGCGAGCACGGCGGCCAGCGGGAAGGGCGCGAGCATCAGCGCGGCGTAGAGCTCCCTGGTGTGCTGGTCGCCGATTACCACGGCGAGGGTGCGCTTGCCGGCGGCCTCGTCGGCGTCGGCGTCACGCAGGTTGTTCACCACGAGCAGCGCGCAGGCCAGCAGCCCCACCGGCACCGAGGCCACGACGGCGGTCCAGCCCACCCGGCCGATCAGCACGTACGACGTGCCGATCACCGCCACCACGCCGAAGAACAGGAAAACCGAGAGCTCGCCCAGGGCGCGGTAGCCGTACGGCATCGTCCCGCCGGTGTAGAACCACGCGGCGGCGATCGC
>QHCA01000082.1:0-5773 GCA_003244095.1 Pseudonocardiales bacterium
GCAGCGGGACGAAGGCGATGCCGAAGTGGTACTTGTTGTTGAACATCGCGCCGTCGCTGCCGACCCACAGCCCCGTGCTGGTGGCGAGCAGGTCCCGGCCGCCGACCCCCCGGGTCTTGGTGGGGTTCCACGCCAGCGCCTTGCCCGACGTCGGGTCGATCGCGCCGATGCCCGGGCGCGGGGTGCAACCGGCACCGCAGCTGTCGTGGCCGAGCGGGTTGTCGAGCCAGCGGTTGTGGCCGTTGACGTAGACCGCCACGCCGGTGACGGCCACCGAGAGCAGGGTGTCCCCGCCGGTGTAGTTGATCCAGGTCGGCTTGGCCGGTGCGGCATCGGCGGTCTCGAACCTGGCCGCCGCGTCACACACGGTGGAGCCGTTGTCGCCGGGCCGGGAGATGCTGCCGGTGGCGGCGAACACGAAGTAGGTGCCGTCGGGGGAGAAGTCCACATCGCGCAGGTAGCCCGGAATTTCGGGGGAATTGCACATCCTGGCCAGCGGCTGGTAGTACCACGGGTCGAGTGCCGTGACGGTGCTGGCCATGTCCACCATGAAGGCGCGGGCGCGGCTCGCGCCGTTGACCGTGGTGAAGTTGCCCAGCGCCACCAGCCGGGTGCCCGAGGGGTTGACCGCGAAGCGGTAGATGTGGGTCGGCCCGGCGTTGGAGGCGACCGTGCCGGCGATGCCGAGGTTGAGGTAGCCGGTGTCGGCGCCGGTCGTCGGGTCGAGTGCGGCCAGGTGCTTGGGGAACGACCCGCCGACGATCAGCCGGTTGTTGAGCAGCCGGATCTCCTTGACGTCGCCGGAGGAGACGACGACGGGCTTGAAGTTGGGGTCGAGGGCACCGGTGAACACACTGACCTTGGCCAGCCCGGGGCGGGTGACGCCGTTGAATGTGGTGAACTCACCGCCGACGTACAGTGACGTGCCGCTTGCCGCCAGCGCCCACACGGGCCCGTTGGGCTTGGGGCCGAACGTCTGGCTCAGCGCACCGGTGGAGGCGCTGAAGCTGAACAGGTCGAACCGCGTGTACGTGACGGTCCGGGGCGGGTTCTGGATCGCGTGGAACGTGCCGCCGGCGAACATCGTGCCGCCGAGCTGCGCGAGTGAATAGACGGCCGGCTTGGGGATGGTCGTGTCGCCGAAGAGGTTGGGCGTGTTGACCGCCGGCGTCTGGCTGACCACGGCGGGCTGCGACAGCTGCGCGGACGCCGAGCTGGTCATGGCGGCCAGCAGGCCGAGGGCGAGAGTGATTGCGAGCACGCGGCGTCGCGTGGCGGAGGCGATCATAATTCCCCCAATGGGAGTCGTTTGTCGATGCGATACGACATGTGGACGACAATCCCCTGATGTCGCGCAGGCTGGAGTCACGATATCAAGCTGGACCGGGACGAAGGCCAGCCCGGTTGATTCCAGACGGTGTGTTGGCAATCACCCTGCGTGCGGAGTGTCGGTGAGCGAATCAGGGGAGCGGGACGAACGCGATCCCCCAGTGGTACCTGCCGTTGAACATCTTGCCGTCGCTGGCCACCCACAGGCCGGTCGAGGTGGCCAGCAGGTCCTTCCCGCCGACCCCGCGGGTCTTGCCGGGGTTCCACGCCAGCGCCTTGCCCGACGTCGGGTCGATGGCGCCGATGCCCGGGCGCGACACGCAGGTGGTGCGGCACGAGTCGACGCCCAGCGGGTTGTCGAGCCAGCGGTTGTGGCCGTTGACGTAGACCGCCACACCGGTGACGGCCACCGAGTGTAGGGTGTCCCCGCCGGTGTAGTTGATCCAGGTCGGCCGGGTCGGGCTAGGGATGTTCGTCTCGAATCTCGTCGCGGCGTCGCACAACGTCTCGCCGAGCTCGCCGGATCGCGAGATGAAGCCCGTCGAGGCGAACACGAAGTACGTGCCGTCCGGTGAGAAGTCGACGTCGCGCAGATACTCGACCGTCGCCGCGGACCGGCACGGCTTGGTCAGCGGCTGGTAGTACCACGGGTCGAGGGTCGCCGAGGTCGCACCCAGGTCGAGCATGAAGGCGCGGGCGCGGACCAGGCCGTTGACCGTCGTGAGGTTGCCCAACGCCACCAGCCGGGTCCCGGCGGGGTCGACCGCGAAGCGATAGACGTACGCGCCCCCGATCGACAGGTTGACGTAGCCGGTGTCAGCGCCGGTGGTCGGGTTGACCGCAGCCAGCTTCTTGGGGAACGACCCGCCGATGATCAGCCGGTTGTTGACCAGCCGGACCTCCTTGACGAATCCGGAGGAGACCACGACGGGCTTGAAGTTGGGGTCGAGCAGCCCGGTGGTCGCGTCGATCTTGGCCAGCCCGCGGCGGCCCGCACCGTTGACGGTGGTGAACTCGCCACCGACGTACAGCGAGGTGCCGCTCGCCAGCAGTGCCCACACGAAACCGTTGAAGCGCGGCGTGAACCCCGGCGACACGGCTCCCGTCGTCGCGCTGAAGCTCACGAGATTGGGCCGGATATAGGTCGTCGTTCGGGTGGAGTTCTCGATGGCGTCGAACTTGCCGCCGGCGTACATCTGGTTGCCGAGCTGGGCGAGGGCATAGACCGCCGGATCGGGCTGGGTCGCATTGGCGGCGAGACTCGGCGTGAAGGTCGCGGGAGTCTCGACCACGACCGCGGGCTGGGCGATCTGTGCACCCGCTGGTGCGGGCACCAGACCGACCAGGACCAGCGTCACGGTTAGCGCCAGCCCGCGCGAAGCGGTCGAGAACCTGTTCATGGCCCTCCCTGAGCGAATGCGCCCCGGCGCGGAACGAACCCCGGCAACGCTTCCCAATCGCACGATAGCGCCAGGCGTGGCCCGACGTGACCGAAACCGTCAGATTGCGGTGGAGGCTCTTTCCCGGGCCGCCTTGGCCTCCTGGCGCGCGGTCGGGGGGAACCCCTGCCGCCGTCGGGCCAGCATCCACAGCGGCGGGCCGAGCAGCACGACAGCCAGCAGCACAGCGCCCAGCGTGAGGTTGCTGGCACCGAGCAGCTTCAGGCCCGAGGCGAGCAGTACCAGGGTCAACGCGCGGCGGATCAGTCCGCCCGGCGCGCGAGCGGACAGGGTCGCGCCGAGTAGGACGCCGGGGATCGAGCCGATCAGCAGCGAGGTGGTCACCGCCAGCTGGAAGTCACCGAAGAGCAGGTGCCCGAGAGCAGCGGACATCACCAGCGGGACGGCCTGGACCAGGTCGGTGCCGACCAGTTGGGAGGCCTGCAACCGGGGATACAGCATGATCAGCGAGATGATGATCAGGGATCCTGAGCCCACTGACGTCATGCCGACGATGAGGCCGCCGACAGCGCCGATCACGACGGTGGGCAGCGGCCGCACGCGGAGGGTCTCCGGCGGATTGTCGGCGGGCGGCAAGTCCTCGGAGGCGGCCCGGCGGCGGGCCCGCTGGACCAGCGCGAGGTAGGCCTTGACGATCAGGGCGAACGAGGCGATGACCAGGACGACCCCGAGCGAGGTCTTCACCGCGGCCTGCAGCCGCTCGCCGTTGCCCAGCGAACGGGTGACCAGCACGCCGCAGAAGGCGCTCGGGACCGAGCCGAGGCACAGCCACTTGACCAGTCCCAGGTGGACGGTGCCGTTGCGGAAGTGCACGAGGCTGCCGAACGGCTTCATCACGGCGGCGGCGACGAGGTCGCTGGACACCGCCGCCAGCGGGGGCACGCCGAAGAACAGCACGAGCACCGGGGTCATCAAGGCGCCACCGCCCATGCCGGTGAGCCCGACGATCATGCCGATGAAGAAGCTGACGATGGCCAGGCCGATGTTCACGGCGTCACCGCTGTCTGGTCGGACAGCCAGCCGCCGTGTCGCAGGAAGGTGACGACCTCGGCCACGCAGTCGCCGATCGGCCGGTCGGACGTGTCGATGACCACGTCTGCGTCGAGCGGCTCCTCGTACGGGTCGTCGATGCCGGTGAAGCCGGGCAGCCCACCGGCCCGGGCCCGGGCGTAGAGGCCCTTGCGGTCGCGCGCCTCGCAGCGCTCCAGCGGGGTGGAGACCCAGACGAGGACGAAGTCGCCGGCCGCCTCGGCCATGGCGCGGACGGCGGCACGGGTGCTCGCATAGGGCGCGATCGGCGCGCAGATGGCCACCCCACCGTGCCGGGCGGCCTCCGCGGCGACGTAGCCGATCCGGGTGATGTTGAGGTCGCGGTCGGCCCGGCTGAAGCCCAGCCCGGCAGAGAGCATCCGGCGGACGACGTCGCCGTCGAGCAGGGTCGTCGTACGGTCGCCGCGTTCGAGCAGGGTGTCGTGCAGGCCGCGGGCCAGCGTCGACTTGCCCGACCCGGACAGTCCGGTGAACAGCACCACCAGCCCACGCCGGGTGAGGGGCCGTCGCGTCCGGCGAAGCTCGCGCTCCACGGCGGCCGGGGTGAAGCCGGCCGGCAACGGCGCTCCGGCATCGAGCAGGGCGTTCAGGGCCTCGTCGCTGAGCGCGGGTTGCGCGGCAGGCGTCGGGGGTACGACGGGCAGCGGCGCCCCGGGCAGCCCCGCGGCGGCAAGGAGGTGGGTCGCACCGTAGGCGGCGGCCACGTGCGCGCCGAGCAGGGCGTGGGCCGCGGAGCCGTCGGGGGAACGCAGCGCGACGGCGACCGGCACCGCCCCCGGCAACTCGGCGGCTGCGGCCAGCACCGCCCTCACCAGTGGCTCGTCGCCTGACGTGCCGGTGGGGATCAGCAGGAGGGTTCGCGCGTCCAGGCACTCGGCGGCCGCGCGCAGGCCGGCGATGCCGGCGCAGTGTAGGGGCGTACCGGCGACGGTTGCGAGGACCGGGCCGCTGCCGAGCTGTTCGCGCACCTGGGCGGGGGTCAGGTGTAGCGACCGGAAGGTGCCGTACGCGGGCTCGGCCAGCGCCGCGACCGGCCCCGCGACGAACTGCCGTCCGCGGCCGGCCGGCCATGCCTCGGTGATCGCCAGCCGGGCCAGCGGCGCGCCCTCGGGGTCGGTCAGGGTGAGCGCAGGCGCACCGGCGAGCTCGTCGGGGACTTGCAGCACCACGGGCACCGGCCATTCTGTGCCGTCGGCCAGTCGGCCGGTCGCACGCACCGATTCGGTATCGGCCCGGTCGAGGAAGCCCTGAAGGGGGGAGAAGGCGCCGGACAGCAGGAGCTCGAGGTCGGCCCGCTCGGCGTCGTCGGGAGTCCAGCTTGCAGCGTCCATGGTGGGTATCCCCTTCGACGTCCGCTGCCCGCTCGACGTCCTCAGTGTCGCACCCGGGCCTGCCTGAGTCAGCCTACGTCGCACATCGGCTTACCCGGTATTGTGCCCGGATCAACCGGTATTGCGCAGCCCGGCGGCCACACCGTTGACCGTGAGCAGGATGGCCCGGCCCAGGAGCGGGTCGGTGTCACCCGCCCGCTGCCGCGACAGCAGGGCGATCTGCAACTGGTTGATCGGCTGGAGATAGGTATCGCGCACGGCGAGCGTGCGTTGCAGCACCGGGTGGTCGTCGAGCAGCCGCTGCTGGCCGGTCACGCGGAGCACCTCCGTGACCGAGGACGCGTGCTCGGCCCGGATGGCGTCGAGGATGTGCCGCAGCGGGGGTGGGACCAGGGCTTCGACGTAGCGCGCGGCCATCGTCAGGTCGGTCTTGGCCAGCGTCATCTCGATGTTGGAGACGAAGGTGCGGAAGAAGTGCCACTCTGCGTACATCTCGTCGAGCACCTCACCGAGCCCGGCCGCCCGGGCCGCCGCCAGGCCCGCTCCGACTCCGAACCAGCCCGGCACGATCTGGCGGGTCTGGGTCCAGCCGAACACCCATGG
>QHCA01000082.1:5818-6049 GCA_003244095.1 Pseudonocardiales bacterium
GCGGCCAGTTGCTCGACCGGCGTGCAGGCCCAGAAGTAGGCAGCGAGGTCGGGGTCGTCGATCAGCCCGCGGTAGGCTCGGTGCGCGGCACCGGAGATGACCTCCATGGCGACGTCCCAGCCGGCGATCTGCTCCAGGGGCTGCCGCGGGGTGGTGTGCAGCAGCGTCGCCTCCAGGACCGCCGCGACGGTCAGCTCGAGGTTCTCCCGGGCCAGCGACGGCAGCGCGTAC
>QHCA01000083.1 GCA_003244095.1 Pseudonocardiales bacterium
ACCAGCACCGTGTCGATCCGGTTGCGCCGCCCTCCGGCGCTCTCCGCGGTCAGCTCCAACCCGTTGACACAGACCGTGGCGCCGGGGATCGGCACCCGGCCCAGCGCCTGCGCGAGCAGGCCGCCGACGGTCTCGACCTCGTCGGTGGGCAGCTCGACGGCGAAGAGCTCGGCCAGGTCCTCGACCGACAGCCGCGCGGTGACTCGGACCGTGTCGGCGTCAAGTTGCTCGACCGGTGGCCGCTCGACGTCGTACTCGTCGGTGATCTCGCCGACGATCTCCTCGAGGATGTCCTCGATGGTGACCAGCCCCGCGGTGCCGCCGTACTCGTCGATCACGATGACCAGGTGGGTGCGCCGCGCCTGCATCTCGCGGAGCAGCTCGTCGACCGGCTTGGACTCGGGCACGAACGTCGCCGGCCGCATCACCTCCTCGACCCGCATCTCGCGCTCGCCGTTGGTGGGCTCCTGGCAGTGCCGCGCCAGGTCCTTGAGGTAGGCCAGGCCGACGATGTCGTCGAGGTTGTCGCCGATCACCGGGATCCGGGAGAAGCCCGAACGCAGGGCGAGAGCCAGCGCCTGCTCCACCGTCTTGTGCCGCTCGATCCAGACCATCTCGGTGCGCGGCACCATGACTTCGCGGGCGATGGTGTCACCCAACCCGAACACCGAGTGGATCATGTCGCGCTCGCCGTGCTCCACGACACCGCGCTGCTCGGCCAGGTCGACCAGCTCGCGCAACTCGACCTGGGAGGCGAACGGGCCGTCGCGGAATCCCTGGCCGGGGGTCAGCGCGTTGCCGAGCAGGATCAGCAGCCGGGTCAGCGGTCCGAGGACCCGGCCCAGCCACAGGGTGATCCCGGCGGCGTGGCGGGCCACCGTGTAGGCGTGCTGCCGGCCAAGCGTCCGGGGACCGACACCGGCGAGGACGAACATCACGAACGTCGCCAGCCCGGCCGAGGCCGCCACCGCCCGCCAGCCCACCCCCAACCAGTCGACGAAGGCGACCGCGACCAGGGTGGTCGCCAGCAGCTCGGCGGCGACCCGCAGCAGGAGCAGTAGGCTCACGTGCCGGGGCAGATCCTCGACGACCGTGCGCAGCCGTGCCGCGCCACGCACGCCCTCGCGCTGCATCTCCAGCACCCGCGCCTGCGACATCTGGCTGAGCGCCGCGTCGACCATGGCGAAGAAGGCCGCTAAGGGCACGAGGGCTGCCGCACCGAGCAGCAGCAGGAGATCCGACGAGGACATCGGTCAGCTCCGCACCCGGCGCCACGACGTGAGCAGGCGTCGCTGCACGGCGAACATCTCGCGCTCGGTCTCCGCGTCGCCATGGTCGTAGCCGAGCAGGTGCAACACCCCGTGGGCGCACAGCAGGTGCAACTCGTCTTCGGTGCTGTGCCCGGCCTGGGTCGCCTGGCGCTCGGCCACCACCGGGCAGAGCACGACGTCACCCAGCATCGTCGGCTCCGGCTCATGGCTGTCGACTCCCGGGCCGCGCGCGATGTCCAACTCGTCCATCGGAAAGGCGAGCACGTCGGTGGGCCCGGACTCCCCCATCCAGCGCTGGTGCAACTCCTCCATGTACGGCTGGTCGACGAGCAGTACGGAGAGCTCGGCCAGGGAGTTGACGCCCATCTCGACCATGACATGGGCGGCGAGCGCCGCGAGGGCCGCCTCGTCGACGCCGACGCCCGACTCGTTGGCGACCTCCACGCTCACCGGTGTCCTACCGGCCCCGCTGCCGGCGGCCCTGCGCCACCGGCGGGACGCTGGGCGGGTCGTTGGCCTCGTCCCAGCGCGCGTAGGCATCGACGATGTCGCTCACCAGCCGGTGTCGCACGACGTCGGCACTGGTCAGCAGCGCGAAGTGGACGTCCTCGACGCCGTCGAGGATGTCGCGCACGATCTTGAGGCCACTGCGCGTGCCGCTCGGCAGGTCGATCTGCGTGATGTCGCCTGTGACGACCATCTTGGCGCCGAAGCCGAGCCGGGTGAGGNNAGGAACATCTTCATCTGCTCGGCCGAGGTGTTCTGGGCTTCGTCGAGGATGATGAACGCGTCGTTGAGGGACCGCCCGCGCATGTAGGCCAAGGGCGCCACCTCGATGGTGCCCGACTGGATCAGCCGCGGGATGGACTCCGGGTCGACCATGTCGTGCAGGGCGTCGTACAGCGGCCGGAGGTACGGGTCGATCTTGTCGTACAGCGTGCCGGGCAGGAATCCCAGCCGCTCGCCCGCCTCGACCGCCGGCCGGGTGAGAATGATCCGGTTGACCTGCTTGGCCTGCAGCGCCTGCACGGCCTTGGCCATCGCGAGGTAGGTCTTGCCGGTGCCCGCCGGGCCGATGCCGAAGACGATGGTGTGGTTGTCGATGGCATCGACGTAGCGCTTCTGGTTGAGCGTCTTGGGCCGGATGGTGCGACCGCGCCGGGACAGGATGTTGAGGGTCAGCACCTCGGCCGGCCGCTCGTCGCCACCGCTTGCCAGCATGCCTACGGTGCGCCGCACGGAGTCGGCGGTCAGCACCTCGCCCTTGTCGAGCAGGGCGAGCAACTCGGTGAACAGGTCGACGGCGACCTCGTTGTCGGCCGGGCTGCCGGTGATGGTGATCTCGTTGCCGCGGACGTGGATGTCACTGGCCAGGGCACGCTCGACGACCCTGAGCAATTCGTCGCCCGCGCCGAGCAGGCTGACCATCGCGTGGGACGGCGGGACGACGATCTTCGTCCTGCTGGAGGCGCCAGTCTGGGGATCGCCGGTGGTTGGGTCGCTGGTGGACGTGTCGGCCAAGGTCGGAGCAGGCCTGCTTCCGGGTCGGGTGTGTGGCCATTCATGCTACTCGGGAGGGGCTAGAAGGTCTCCTGAGTACGCGAGCAGCGGTAGGTGGCCCAGTGCATCCCGACCACCGTCCCGGCCCCGTCACGGGTCAGCCGGAGCCGCTCACCGGCCTCCCGGCCGGACACCACCCGGAGCACGTCATCGGATTCGACCGCGAAGATCGCCGGCGGCTTATCCTTGGGTGCCTGCCGGCTGCGCGCCTCCAAGTGGCCGTCGTGCCAGGAGAAGACGAACTCCATGCCCTCGGTCCACCACACACCCAGCACGCTGCCCAGGTGCTCCGGCGGAGGACCGCCGGGCCGCCAGGGCGTCACATCGAACGGGTCGGCCGCCAGGCTCACCTCGATCAGGGTGTGCGGCAGCCCGCAGATCGCCGAAGCGGTGCCCGAGGATCCCAGGGCCACAGCGGCGATCTTGTCGCTGCGGCGGGTGTAAGCGCCGGCGAGGAAGCCCGGCATGGCCCCGTCGTGGCCGACGTGCGTGATCCGGTCGCCGCGGGGCACCAGCATCAGGCCCAGGCCCCAGCCGACCTGCCAGTCGTCATTGTCGACGACCGTCGTGAGCTGGCACATCTCGTCAAGGGTGGTAGCTGCCAGGATCTGCGGATCGGGGGCGGCGAGGAACATCGCCCACCGGGCGAGGTCGCCGGCCGTGCTCCACAGCTGGCCCGCGGGTGAGGTGCCTGCGGAGTCGACCGGCACTTCGGGATGCGCGACATCGCTGTAGGCCTCGACGAGGTAGCCCGTCGCCGCCGGCGCCACGGCCTCCAGGCTGGTGCGGTCGAGCCCCAGGGGGCGCAGCAGGCGGTCATGCAGCACCTCGGCCCAGGTGCCGTGCGTCAGCTGGCCGACAGCAGCCCCGAGCAGGGCGTAGGCGAGGTTGGAGTAGTGCCACCGCCGCTCGGGTGCCAGCACCCGCTCGGTGTGTGCCAGGTCGGCCACGATGCCCTCTGTGTCCGGGGTCTGCAGCGTGTCCCACACGTCGCCGTAGGGCTCGCGCTGCAGGCCGGACCGGTGCGTCAGCAGCCGGCGGATGGTCAACTCGCCGTGTGCGGGTACGTCGAGATGCGCCGACAGCGGGTCGTCGAGGTCGAGCAGGCCCTCGTCGCGCAGCTGCATGACGAGCACGGCCGTGAAGGTCTTGGTGATAGACCCGATCCGGAAGACGGTATCCGCGGTGACCGGCTGCCCTGGGGACGCCTCGCCGACGGCCGCCGCCCACAGCGGCCGGTCGGCCCGGGCGACCGCCGCGGTGATCGCCGGGACCCGGTGTTCAGCCTGCAGTTCCCGTACCAGCCGATCACAGCGGCGGGCGGCACCCTGACTGCCGCTGGGCTGCGCCTCGCTCATCCGGGCGGCCAGCTCATCGCACGGCCGCCCAGGACGTGGAGGTGGACGTGCTGCACGCTCTGGTGCCCGTCCCGGCCGGTATTGGCGACAAGCCGGTATCCCGTCGCGGCGATGCCCTCGGCGTGCGCCACGGCCGTTGCCTCGCGAACGACCTCCACGAGCAGATCGGGGTCGGCGGCGACCAGGGCGGCGACATCGGGATGGTGCTCGCGCGGGATGACCAGGACGTGGGTCGGGGCCGTGGGCGAGATGTCGCGGAAGGCCAGCGTGCGCTCGCCCTCGCGGACGATCGTGGCCGGCATCTCACCGGCCACGACCCGGCAGAACAGGCAGTCGATGGGCACGGCGCGATACTAGTGCTCCCCCAGGTAAACCGATCGGCGTGCCTGCGCGTCCTCCTTGTTGTGCCAGGCACACTGAGCGTAACTATGACGGCCACCCAGCGACGACCGGGCGATGCCGCGCTCGACGCAGACGCGGCGCTCACAGAGCTGTACACCGCCCACTACCGGCGCCTGGTCCGCCTGGCGGCCCTCCTCCTGGATGACCTGTCGACGAGTGAGGAGGTCGTGCAGGACGCCTACGTCAAGATGCACGCGGCATGGCGCCGGATCCGCGACCCGCACGCCGCCGAGGCCTACCTGCGTACCACGGTGCTCAACCTGGCCCGGTCCAGGATGCGGCACCGGCAGGTCGCCGAGAAGCATGCACCCAAGCCGCTGCCGGACGCCGCCTCGGCCGAGCATGGTGCGATGGAGTCGATCGAGCGCCAGGCCGTCATGCGAGCCCTGCGTGCCTTGCCCACGCGGCAGCGCGAATGCCTGGTGCTGCGCTACTACGGAGACCTGTCGGAGGCACAGATCGCGCACACCCTGGGAATCAGCGCCGGAGCCGTGAAGAGCCATGCCTCCCGGGCTATGGCTGCGCTGCGCCGATCATTGGACGACGGGGCGTTGGAGGAGCGATGAGCGACGAACTCGATCGGCTGCTTCGGGACACCCTGGAGACCGAGGCACTGTCCTACGAGCCCCGCGGGGACGGCCTGACCAAGATCCGCTCGCGCATCGCGGCCCGTCGGGCCCGGCTGCGCTGGCTCGTACCGTCCCTCGCCATGGCGGCGGTGGCCGCCGCCGTCGCCGGAGTGATAGCCGTCCCCCTCGTGCTGCCCGACCGGCACCCGAGCACCCCGGCCGCCAGCCACTCGACTGCGCCCGACCCGATCGGGGCCCCGCCGAGCGGCTCGCCCTCCCTACCGCTGCAGGCCATTACCACGCTGTGGCCTTACCAGAGCCGGACCCAGGCGGCCGGGCGCGAGCCAGGTGACCTCGCGGCCGGCCGGTTGCCGTACCTGACCGACGCGAGGCAGACGGCACTGCACTTCATCAGCGACTATCTCGGCCTGGCCGACCCGCTGGAGGTCATCCGGACGCTACCCTTCGAGGCAGGCGTGGGCGTGGTCCTCGGCGCGCGGAATCCGAACAACCAGCTCTACCAGGTGACGACGGTCTACCTCGTACGGGTGGCGAGGGGCGACAACGCACCGTATGTCGTCGTCCGGGCCAACGCACCGATGCTGGCCATCAGTGACGTCTCGCCCGGCCAGCCCGGGGTGATCTCCGTGAGCGGGACGGTCGGCGGCCCGCACGAGGCGGTGCAGGTGCGGTTGCTCACCCTCGACGGCCACGAGGCAGCGACGGGTAACGACGGGTCGGTCGGCGCCCTGACGCCCTGGCGCGTGCTGCTGGGCAACACGGCCCAGCCCGTACCGCCCGGCCGTTACGCGGTCTTGGCCCGCACGCTGTCCGACGCCACCGGCCTGCTCAGCGAGCTCCAGGTACGCCCGTACGACCAGCACTGAGGGCTACGACCACCGGCCGAGCCGGACCGACAGGGCGGCCAGCGCCGCCGCTCCGGCCGTCGAGGTCCGCAGCACGGTCGGCCCCAGCCGGCAGGGCAGCCCGCCAGCAGCGGTGAAGGCGTCGAGCTCGTCCGGGGACAACCCGCCCTCGGGGCCGACGACGAGCACGACCTCGCCCCCAGCCGGCAACGGCACCTCCGACAGCGGAAGGGCCGCCGCATGGTGCAGGATCACCGCCGCCGACGCAGCACCCAGCCGGGCCGCCACCGCGGCCGTGTCGTGCAGCCCCGCGATGACCGGCAACCAGGCACGGCGCGACTGCTTGCTGGCCTCGCGGGCCGTCGACACCCAGCGCCGCCGGGCCTTGTCGCCGCGCTCGGAGTGCCACTGGGTGATCGACCGTCCCGCCGACCACGGGATCACCGCATCGACACCGAGCTCGGTCATCAGCTCGACCGCCAGCTCACCGCGCTCGCCCTTGGCCAGCGCCTGGACGACCACCAACTGCGGCTCGCCGAGCTCCACGAAGGAGCGCTCGTGCACCACCAACCCCAGCGTCGCGTCGGCGACGGAGTTGACGGTGCAGCGGGCCAGGCCGCCCGCGCCGTCACTGAGCGTGATCCGCTGACCGGGCTCCATGCGCCGGACCCGCGCCGCGTGTCGCCCCTCCGGGCCGGCCAGCACGGTGGTGTCCGCGGTGGGCAGCTCCTCGACGAGGAAAACAGGGTGGCTCAGCGACTCCCCCAAAGCCGCGAGAACAGCCCGCTGGAACGCACGGCCGCCTCCGGGCGCTCCTCGTCGCGCAGGGTGGCCAGCCTCCGCAGCAGCCCCTCCTGCTCGGCATCGAGCCGGGTGGGCGTCGAGACGCTGACATGCACATGCAGGTCGCCGCGGGTGGTCGACCTCAGTCGGGGCACGCCGCGGGCGCGCAGCGTGATGACGGTGCCCGACTGCGTGCCCGGGCCGATGTCGAGCTGCTCCTCGCCGTCGAGCGTGGCCAGCTTGGTGCTGGTGCCCAGCGCCGCCGCGGTCATCGGCAAGGTCACCTCGCAATGCAGGTCGTCGCCCTCGCGGGTGAAGAACTCGTGCGGCCGCTCGTGCACCTCGACGTACAGGTCACCGGGCGGGCCGCCGCCCGGCCCCACCTCGCCCTGGCCGGTGAGCCGGATCCGCATGCCCTCCTCGACTCCGGCCGGCACCTTGACCGTGATCGTCCTGCGGCTGCGCACCCGGCCGTCGCCGGCGCAGGCAGCGCACGGATGCGGGATGACCGCGCCGAAGCCACCGCATGCGCCGCACGGCCGCGACGTCATCACCTGACCGAGGAAGGACCGCTGGACACTCTGCACCTCACCACGGCCGGCACAGCCCTCACAGGTCACCGGCTGCGTGTCGGGAGCGGTCCCCGCCCCCCAGCACTCCGTGCACATGACCGCGGTGTCGACGGTGAACTCCCGGCTCACCCCGAACGCCGCCTCGGCCAGATCGAGGTCGAGACGGATCAGGGCGTCGGCCCCGGCCCGCTTGCGGCTGCGGGGCGCCCGGCTGCCGCCACCGCCAGCGCCGCCGCCGAAGAAGGCGTCCATGATGTCCTGGAAACCCATCGTGAACGGTTGACCCGGGTTGCCGCCGCCGCGCGGGGCCAGCGGGTCGCCGCCGAGGTCGACGATCTCGCGCTTGGCCGGGTCGCTGAGCACCTCGTAGGCCGCCGAGACGTCGCGGAAGCGCTGCTGCGCCGCGGCGTCCGGGTTGACGTCGGGATGCAACTCGCGGGCCAGCTTGCGGTAGGCCCGCTTGATCTCCTCGGGGGACGCATCGCGGCGCACGCCGAGAGCGGCGTAGTAGTCCTTGGGGGGCACCGTCACGTCGTCCTCACTGGCGGGCCAGCAGCTCGCCGACATAGCGGGCTACGGCCCGCACGGCGCTCATCGTGCCGGGGTAGTCCATCCGGGTCGGCCCCAGGACGCCGAGCCCGGCCAGTGCCTGCTCACCGGCGCCGTAGCCGACGCTCACCACCGACGTGTCACGCAGGCCCGCCACGGCGTGCTCCTCGCCGATGCGCACCCGCAGAGTGCTGGGGGTTTCGATCTCCCCGATCAGCTTGAGGAGCACGACCTGCTCCTCCAAGGCTTCGAGGACCGGATGGATGGTGCCGGGGAAGTCGAGTGCGCTACGGGTCAGGTTAGCGGTGCCGGCCAGCATGACACGCTCCTCGGAGCGCTCCGCCAGCGTCTCCAGCAGGACGGTGCCCAGCGACACCATGACCGGACGCAGCTCCAGGCCGACCGCGTCGGGCAGGGACTCGACCTGGGCGGGGGCGTCGGCCAGATGGCGTCCGGTGAGACCCGCGTTGACGGCGGTGCGCAACTCCGCGACCTGATCCTCACCGAGGGCGGCCGGCAGCTGCACCACGCGCTGCTCCACCCGGCCGGTGTCGGTGATCAGCACGAGCAGCAGCCGGCTGTCGGACAGGTGGACGAGCTCCAGGTGCCGCACGGCGCTGCGGGACAGTGCCGGATACTGCACCACCGCGACCTGGCGGGTCAGCTGGGCGAGGAGCCGGACGCTGCGCCGCACGACGTCGTCGAGGTCGACCGCGCCGTCGAGGAAGGTCTGGATCGCGCGGCGCTCCGGCGCCGACAGCGGCTTGACCTGGGACAGCCGGTCGACGAAGAGCCGATAGCCCTTGTCGGTCGGGATCCGCCCGGCACTGGTGTGCGGCTGGGCGATGTAACCCTCGTCCTCCAGGAACGCCATGTCGTTGCGGATGGTGGCCGGGGAGACTCCGAGGACGTGTCGCTCGGCCAGCGACTTGCTCCCGACCGGCTCGTGCGTGGAGACGTAGTCCTCGACGATGGCGCGAAGCACTTCGAGCTTGCGGTCGTCAAGTGTCATCGGTCCACCTCCTGGCACTCGTCATGACCGAGTGCCAATCATACGGCGTGGGGTCGAGGGGGCTCGCGGATCGCGAAAGCGGGGACTATCGTGCCCGGCTGGCCACCTTGAGCCGGCGGACGCCACCGAGCTCACGGCGCTCCTGGTCCGGCTGCGACGCACCCTGGACGTCGACGAGTCGGTCGGCTGGATGCTGACCGCGGGTCTGGGACTGCCCAAGGCACCGTACGAAAGCTGCCTGATCATGTACCGCGACAGCGCGGTCCTGACCTGGGAGCAATTGCCTGGAGCTCAACCGGTTGCTGTCCTGGCCGGACCTCTCGTGGCTTCCTGCGTGGAACCTCACCACTTGATCCGATAAGCGAAGAATTAACTCGTCGTGGATCTGACATATTGCTCTCGCAACAGGTCCCCCGCGCTCTAGTGTGTGCGCCATGACCGAGCCGAACGCACCCCAGGACCCCTCTTCCGCCGAACAACCAGGCGGCTATCCGCCCCCGCCGGCTCCACCGCCGCCGGGCTACGGCCCGCCCGCCAACCAGCCTGCCTATTCCCAGCAGCCACCCCCCGGGCCCGCGCCGCAGCCGTTCTCCCCGCTGGTCGGCCGTCAGCTCACGTCAGACGAGACGATGTGGAGCATGCTCGGCCACCTCGGTGGCATCGTGCTGGGCTTCATCGCCCCGCTGATCGTGATGCTGGCCAAGGGCAATGAGTCGCCCTACGTTCGCTACCACGCGGTCGAGGCACTGAACTTCCAGATCACGGCGGCCATCGCCTACGTGATCGCCTACATCCTGTTGGTCGTCACGTTCGGCATCCTGTTCTTCGTGCCGTTCCTGGTGTGGGTCGGCGTGATCATCTTCTCGATCATGGCCGGCCTCGCGGCCAACAAGGGTGAGACCTACAAGTACCCGTTCGCCCTGCGGCTGGTGAAGTAGCAACTGCTCGGCACGAGACCGACCGCGCGGGGTTCGCCGCGTGGTCCGTCTCTCGGTGTGATCGGTGGTACGCGCGGGTCTACTCTCTGCGGTCATGAGCGACCCGTTTGCGCCACCGCCGAGCAAGCCGTACGGCCAGCCACCGCTGCAACGACCGCCGGACCAAGCCCATCCCGGGCCCGGTGCGCCCTATCCCTCCGGCCCGCCCCCAGCAGGGACTCTTCCGCCGGGCTACGGCGCGCCCGGGTACCCGGTGCAAACGGGGCCGTACTCCCCGATCGTCGGCCGGCCGCTCGTGGCCGACGAGACGACCTGGGCGATGCTGGTGCACCTGTCGGTCTTCGCCCTGTCGATCATCGGGCCGCTCATCGTGATGTCGACCAAAGGCAATCAGTCGCCGTACATCCGCCGGCACGCCGTCGAAGCGCTGAACATGCACCTGACCCTGCTGATCATCGACATTGTCTGCATCTTCCTGTTCTGGCTGATCCTGCCGCTGCTCCTGATGTTCGGGCTCAGCATCGCCGCCGCCGTCTACGGCGTCATGGCCGCGATGGCCGCCAACCGCGGCGAGGACTATCGCTATCCGATGATCTGGCGGATGGTGAAGTAGCCACTCGGACTGCTCACTCGAGCAGATCGCGGACGACGGCATCGGCCAGCAGCCGGCCGCGCAGCGTCAGCACGACCCGCCCTTCCCGCAGCGGGTCCGGCTCCAGCAGGCCATCCTCGGCGGCTTGCCCAGCGGCGGTGACCCCCCGCGGCGACAGTTCGTCGAGGGCCAGGCCGGCCCGCAGCCGCACGCCGAGCAACACCCGCTCGGCCGCCCGGGCCGGGTCGTCGAGCACCTCGCGGGCCTGGGCGGGCGAGCGGCCCTGCGCCAGCCGCTCGGCGTACGCCGCAGGATGCCGCACGTTCCACCACCGGGTGCCCCCCACATGGCTGTGCGCCCCCGGCCCGACGCCCCACCAGTCACCGCCCTGCCAGTACAGCTCGTTGTGCCGGCAGCGGGCCGCGTCGCCCACCGCCCAGTTCGACACCTCGTACCAGCTCAGCCCGGCCGCGCTCAGCGTCCGCTCTGCCTGCTCGTAGCGGTCCGCGAGCACGTCGTCGTCGGGGGCCGGGAGCTGGCCGCCGGCGACCTGCCGGGCCAGCCGGGTGCCGTCCTCGACGATCAGGGCGTACGCCGACACGTGGTCGACGCCGGCCGCGACCGCGGCGTCCAATGACGCCTGCCAGTCCTCGTCGGTCTCCCCCGGCGTGCCGTAGATGAGGTCCAGGTTGACCTGTTCGAATCCGGCCCGCCGGGCGGCGGCGACGGCAGCCGCCGCCCGGCCGGGCGTGTGCCGACGCTCGAGGACGGCGAGCACGTGCGGCCGGGCCGACTGCATGCCCAGCGACAGCCGGGTGAACCCGCCCTCCCTCAGCTCGGCGAGGTAGGCCTCGTCGACCGACTCGGGGTTGGCCTCGGTGCTCACCTCCGCGCCGGGCGCCAGCCCGAACGCCTGACGTACCCCGTCGAGCAGCCGGACCAGGTCGGCGGCCGGCAGCAAGGTCGGCGTACCTCCCCCGAAGAAGACCGTCCGCACCGGTGGCACCCGGTCGGCGAGAACCCTGGCCGCGAGTGATACCTCCGACAGCGCGGTCTCGGCATAGTCAGCTGCCGAAGCGCCGCCGCCGAGCTCGGTCGCGGTGTAGGTGTTGAAGTCGCAGTAGCCGCAACGGGTGGCGCAGAACGGTACGTGGACGTAGACCCCGAAGCTCCGCGCCCCGAGCTGGGCCATGGACCGCGCGGGCAGCGAGCCGTCCGCGGGCGCGGGATCGCCCGGAGGCGGCTGGCTGGGCACGATCCCATTGTGGGCGTTCTATGGTGGGCCGCGTGACGGCAGTCGTGCACTCCCGGGTCGGCGGTGGCGTGGCGACCGTGACCCTCGACTCTCAGCACAACCGCAACGCATTGTCGGCCCAGCTGATCGGTGAGCTGCTGGCCGCCCTGCACGCCGCCGTAGCGGATCCGGCGGTGCGGGCGATCGTGCTGACCCACGAGGGCCGAGCGTTCTGCTCGGGCGCCGACCTCAAGGAGGCCCGTGGCCCGGCCGCCGGGCAGCCGGCTGTCCCCTTCCCCGCCGTGCTCCAGGCACTGTGGGAGGCACCCAAGCCGGTCGTGGCCAGGGTGGCCGGGCCGGCGCGGGCCGGCGGGCTGGGCTTGCTCGGCGCGTGCGACATCGTGGTGTGCGCCGAAGCGGTGACGTTCGCGTTTACCGAGGTGCGTCTCGGCCTGGTGCCGGCGATCATCTCCGCCAGCCTGCTCCCGCGGCTGGCGCCGCGGGCCGCGCAGGAGCTGTTCCTGACCGGCGAGACCTTCGATGCCCGGCGCGCCGTCGACATCGGACTCGTGACCGTGGCGGTGCCGGCCGATCGCCTCGATGACGAGGTGCGGCGCTATGCCGGCCTGCTGGCCCGCGGGGCGCCCGGTGCCCTGGCCGCTACCAAGGCACTGCTGCGCCGCGACCCAGGGCTGCGACCGGCCACTGGCGACCTGGCCCAGCTGTCAGCTCTGTCGGTACGACACTTCACCGGCGAGGAGGGGCGGGAGGGGATTGCGGCCTTCGCGGAAAAGCGCGACCCGTCGTGGATGGCCGCCGCCAAGAAGGATGACGGCTAACCAACGGCCATCCGCTGCTCGACGCGGGCTCCGCCGCGGCTACGCTGCGCACGATCGCGGAAACGTTGTGCACCGGAATGGTCAGGCCGAGCGACCCGTGATCATACCTACGAGGCGGTCCACGTCAAGGAGTGAGTTGAGTACGTCGGCGGCTCCTGCCTGGCGCAACTCAGCCTGCGCGCTGCCGCCACTTGCCACCGCGATCACGGAAGCGCCCCCGTCAGCGCGGTGTCGATGTCAGCGGGGCTGTCGCCGATGACCACCGTGTTCGCCCGGTCGAATGTCGTGCCGTATGTGGCGCTGGCACGGCGTTGGGCGATGCTGACCAGCCTTGGCCGGTCGTCTGCATCGTCGCCGTACGCTCCCGCGTCGACATCGACGAAATCACCCAGACCGAACACCCGGAGTTTGATCATGGCCACCGATCGCAGGTTGCCGGTGAGCACCGTCTGTACGACACCGGGTAGTTCAGCCACCGCCGTCAGCGCGTCAAGGGCTCCCGGCAGCGCGCGACCCCGTTCTCGGAAGTCGTCCGCGTGCTGCTCGTACTGTCGTGCCAATGCCCTGGCGTATGGGCCTCGAAGCCCGTTCCTCGGCTCGATCCCCTCACCGCCCACGCCGCGAGTCTCGATGAGCGTGTGGTCGATGTCCCAAAGCACCAACGTCGTGTCGAACACGTGTCCAGCCGGGCACGCACCCTCCGCGCATACTGTGAGCCAGCACGACTCCTGGTCATGCCGGAACCACGCGTCGCGCAGAAGGCGGCCCGATGTCCTCTGAGAATGGGAGTGTCGGCGAGCGAACCGCCGCCCGTCGAGTGCGCCGTGGGCTGTTCGAGCAGCCTTGACCGATCACCGCAGGCCCACCGGGCCGCCACCAAGTGTGGACAAGTCTGCGGGGCAGATCGAACGAACCTGGCAGGCATGGCAGGACCCGTCAGCCTGGCGCTACGCGAGTGTCGGACGGGAGCTGCCGGAACTGCTCCGCACTGCTCGCTGGGCAGCAGCGGTGGAGGAAGGACGGCAGCGACGCCAAGCACTGATCGAAGCAAGCAGGGCTTACCAGCTCGCCCGTACCTGGACGAAGCGGGTTGGTGAGCACGCACTGTCCTGGCTGGCAGCCGATCGGGCGATGGTCTGCGCGTTGGAGGCGGACGACCCGGGTATGGCTGCGGCAGCGGCATGGAATCTCGCCATGATCCTCTCGGCCAAGAGTCACACCATGGAGTCACGCGAGGTTGTTCGGCAAGCGTTGGACGACCTTCGGCCCTACATCGACGGAGTTTCCGGACGCCGGTTGGCCGCGTGGGGCGGCTTGCACCTGCTTGGCGCCATGGAGGCGGCACGCGACGACGACAGTGCCGAGGCAGGCCGA
Organism: Pseudonocardiales bacterium; assembly: GCA_003244095.1. Lineage (GTDB taxonomy): Bacteria > Actinomycetota > Actinomycetes > Mycobacteriales > QHCA01 > QHCA01. The sequence goes on from QHCA01000083.1 coordinate 13,920, forward strand.
ATGTCGGAGATCGCCGATCGTGTGGCAGCGCGTACAGGGGAGACCGATCACTGTCGAATGGTCTTCGGCCCGACCAACGTCGCGATCCACCGGGTATCCGTTTCGGTTGGGCTTGGCCGCACTCAGGATGCATTGGATCTTGCTGGACGTGTCACCGTGGAAGCCTGCCCGACCGTGGAGCGGCGTCTGAGCCATCGCGTGGACGTGGCGCTGCTACGCCCGCAAGGGAAACGACCTGGCGGCCGTTCATATGATCCAACACGTGCATCGCGAGAGTTCGGAGGAGCTGGCACACAACGCCATGGGCCGAGAAGTGCTGCGTGAGTTGAGAAACAGGGCTCAACCAGCTGTCCTGGTTGAGTTGCGCCCGCTTCTGCGGGTGGCCAACCTCGCAGATTAGTTCGCCCGACAGGATCCTGGGACACCTGGGGTGTCCTGCCCTGATCGTGTCCCGTTCCCGCATGGAGAGCGCTTAGCGTCGAGTTGTTCGTCAGTGATGTCGGATGCGGTGCCTGCCAGCAGGGCAAGCAGGGAGTTCAGTGAATCGGCAAGCATTGGTTGCGTGGCTGGCGCAGGCGCCGGTCTCGTCCCACGCCGCGCGGCGGCCGACTGGCGAGACGAGGGAACGGTCGGCGGCCGCACCTCGTGGCCCTCGTGGTCAACGGCCATCCGCTCCTCGATCCGAGGCTGCTGCGGCGGCGCGCCGTACAACTCCAGGTACGCGCAGCGGCACCGTCTCCGACCACGATGCCGTTGCACGATCTGGACGCCGTCACGGCCCACCCTGCGCGCGATCGCGGACACGGTGTGCGCCGGCTCGGCCTGATGTTCAGCGCGGTGAACGATCTAGCCGCGGTCGTGCCGGGAACGCGCCGGGAGAGGGCGGCGCCCCCTGGCCGCTCCCTCCCGCACCGTCCCACCCCCCCCGGGCCGGTGCGCAAACCATAAGCCGGACATTCGGTCAAGGCCCATAGCATCGAAGGGCTATTTCGCCACGGCACCTTCGGCTCCCGACGGCCGCTGGAGGCGGGCGCTCGACCGGCCCGGCATCATGGTGGGGTGACCGCCCGCGCCCGCATCGTCCTCGCCGTCGGCCTGGCCGTCGCGGTGGCGGCCGCCATGATCTTCGCCGGGGCACACCTGGCCAAGCTGTCCCGCCCCACGTTCGTCCAGCTTGCCGATGAATGCGTGGTCAACGCCCTGGGCCTGACGGTCACCCTGGAGCCGGAGCAGGCGACGAACGCCGCGACGATCGCCGCGGTGGGCCTGCGGCGCGGCCTGCCCCCGCACGCCGTGACCGTCGCCCTGGCAACGGCGCTGCAGGAGTCCAAGCTGCGCAACCTCCCCTACGGCGACCGCGACTCGCTCGGCCTGTTCCAGCAGCGCCCGTCCCAGGGCTGGGGCACCGCCGTGCAGATCCAGAATCCCCGCTATGCGGCCGGCCGCTTCTATGCCCGGCTGACGGCGATTCCCGGCTGGCAGACGATGCCCGTGGCCCAGGCGGCACAGCGGGTGCAACGCAGCGCCGACGGCTCGGCGTACGCGATCTGGGAGGGTCAGGCCCGCACGCTCGCCCAGGGCATGACCGGCCGAGCGGGGGCGGCGGTCGGCTGCCGGATCCGGGAGGTCGCCGGCGACGCGACGACCCTGGCCGGCGAGCTGCGCACCGACTACGGCCTGCATGCCGTCGACCAACCGCAGGCCGACCCGGTGCGCGGCTGGGCGGTCGCCAGTTGGCTGGTGACACGCGCTCGCGAGCACCGGCTGATGCAGGTCAGCTATCTGGGGCACACGTGGAAGGCGTCGTCCGGCCGGTGGCTCGCGGCCGGCCCGGCGGACGGCCGGGTGCGCTACGTCACCGGCCCTGCGCCGGCCCCCTCAGGCTCCCCGCGCTGACGTTCCCAGCACCCGGTGTGCCCAGTCATGCCATGGCGCCGGCAACTGCGTGGCGTCGAACAGCCGCGGCACCAGGTCACGCTCGCCGGTGCGCGCCCGGAACACCTCGGCAACGGTGACGCCGTGGCCGGGCCGCTGCACCACCTCGATCGGGTCGCCGGCGGCCAGCGCACCCTCGGTCACCACCCGGAGATAGGCACCGGGCCATCCGCGATCGGCGAACCGCTTGACGAGGTCGGGTACGTCCCAGAAGCCGGCGAACACCTTGCAGGGGATCCGCGGCTCGGACACCTCGAACACGACACTGCCGATGCGCCAGCGCTCGCCGATCTCGGCGCCATTGACGTCGGTCCCCTCGGTGGTGAGGTTCTCGCCGAACCCGCCGGGCGTGATCTCACGGCCGAGCTCTCGCTCCCACCACAGGGCGTCCTCGCGAGCGTAGGCGTAGACCGCCTTGTCGATCCCGCCGTGGCTGGCGTGGACCTGCTCGTCCACGGTGACGCCCAGGTGGTACAGCGCCACCTGCCCTGCCACCGGGCGCTTGTCGATCGCCGTACGACCGCCTGGTTGATTGCCGTAGATCGCCGCGACCGCCCGGCCGGCATTGACCGACAGCAGCCGGGCCGTCATCGCGCGTCGGTGTCGGAGGTGGACAGCGCGGCGATGAATGCCTCCTGGGGCACCTCGACCCGTCCGATGGTCTTCATCCTCCGCTTGCCCTCCTTCTGCTTTTCCAGCAGCTTGCGCTTCCGGGTGATGTCACCGCCATAGCATTTTGCGAGCACGTCCTTGCGGATGGCGCGGATGTTCTCTCGCGCGATGACCCGCGAGCCGATGGCCGCCTGGATCGGCACCTCGAACTGCTGCCGCGGGATCAGCTTGCGCAGCTTGGCCGTCATCGCGGTGCCGTAGGCGTAGGCCTTGTCCTTGTGGACGATCGAGCTGAACGCGTCGACCGGCTCTCCCTGCAGCAGGATGTCGACCTTGACCAGGTCGGCCACCGCCTCGCCGGCCGGCTCGTAGTCGAGGCTGGCGTACCCCCGGGTACGCGACTTGAGCGAGTCGAAGAAGTCGAAGATGATCTCGCCGAGCGGCAGGGTGTACCGCAGCTCGACCCGGGACTCCGACAGGTAGTCCATGCCCAGCAGCGACCCGCGGCGCGACTGGCAAAGCTCCATGATGGCCCCGATGTACTCACTCGGCGCGATGACCATGGCCTTGACGATCGGCTCGCGGACGTCGGCGATCTTGCTCCCCGGCCAGTCGCTCGGATTGGTCACGGTGAGAACTGGGCCGTCCTCCATCGTCACCTGGTAGACGACGTTGGGCGCCGTGGAGATCAGCGTCAGATCGAATTCCCGCTCCAGCCGTTCGCGGACGATCTCCATGTGCAACAGGCCGAGGAAGCCGCAGCGGA
>QHCA01000084.1:0-126 GCA_003244095.1 Pseudonocardiales bacterium
CTCGACGATCTCGTCAATCTTGGCCTGCGGGATCGTCGACTTGCGGCCCCGTCCCGACCGGACTCTGCCCAACTCGGCGAGTCCTTCTTCAGCGAACCGCGACCGCCACGACCGCACCGTCGCCGG
>QHCA01000084.1:198-2588 GCA_003244095.1 Pseudonocardiales bacterium
CGCCGCACCTGCCGATGCGGCGCCGTCCGCGACCGGGCAAGCACCCCCAGCGCCTCTCGTTGCCCATCAGACATGACCAAAGCAGCGGCTGGCGTCATCACCCGCGAAGTCTACATCAGAAGACCCGACCTATTTTGGAGACACACCACTAGTTGTCAGTAATCGGTTGACGCGAGCGTGCAAGCGGACCAGATCTGAACAACGATAATGACCGAGCGCCCCGGCCTGGACCCGAGCCCGACCAGATTCGCCGCTCCCCTCACTGTCATCGACGGTAGAAGAGGAAATGGGTAGCAACAATGACCTTTCCGCCGCAAAATTTGCCGATCGTCCACCAACGCCAACCGCCGCGCGCGGTGGCCACGCGTACGACCAGCCGCACGACTTGCTCTCAGAGCTGCTCGGGAGCGTCCGTCTGAACGGCGAACGGATCGTTGCTTACGCTCCGCCGCAGAATTTCTCGATCGGCTTCACCGATATCGGCGCCGTGCACATCATTGAAGAGGGCGAACTCGCGCTCCAGATCGACGGCGACCCCCACGTCGAGCGCGCGGGTCGCGACGATACCATCCTGCTCCCGCGCGGCGACGCGCACCACATCAGCGACGCATGCAAGCGTGCCCACGCGACCGCGTCCGCCAGCGCAACCAAGCCGGATGCACCCGAGCCGGCGCGATGGCTCTGCGGAACATTCACGATCGGCGACCGACAGGCCAGCCACCTGCTCGCGAGTCTCCCAGCCGTGATCGTCCTTCGCGGCGCGCGCGGCCCAGCGCTCGAAGGGCTCGAAGTGGCCCGGAGGGTGCTCCTCATCGAGATGCAGTCGCCCTCTCAGGGATCGGCGGTGATGGTCGCCCGCATCCTCGATCTGCTCTTCGTCCAGATTCTGCGCGCCTCGGCGGCTGGCATGGACGCCGAATCGAACTGGCTGGTCGGTGCGCTCGACCCCCAGATCGGTCTGGCCCTAAGCGCTATCCATCGAGACCCGGCCAGAGCTGGACAGTGGAGGAGATGGCCCGCGCGTGCAGCCTCCCCCGTTCGGCCTTCGCTGCGCGGTTCGTCGATCGCGTCGGAAAGCCGCCAGCCACATATCTCGCGCACGTACGCCTGGACGCCGCCACCGACCTGCTCCGCGACACCTCCCTTCCGGTCACGCTCATCGCGAAGAACGTCGGCTACACGTCGGAGGCGGCCTTCAGCCGCGCGTTCAGGAACCGCTACAGCATGCCGCCAGCTCGCTGGCGTCATGAACGGAGAGCGATCCAGGTCTTGTAGAGGCCGTTGACGCCCAGTGGTCCGACAGCCCAGCGACCAACTCGTGCCCTGCACCCTGCCCGCCCTCGACGAACTGCGGACCGCGGCGGATCCCTGGGCTAACTTGCCGTCACCGCCCTGAACACACCAGCACGTTCTGCGTCCAAGCAAGGGCGGCCCCCGCAAGTGGACCCGCGTCCGCCACCATTCCGGCCTGGCAGTCGGACCACGTCGGTCGCCGGCCAGGTCGCACACTGTCCCGCAGAGGATCGTCATCCGGTCACCAAGGGCCTATCGGCCGAGCAAGCTACGGGCGGTGGTGATGAGCGTGGCGTTGCCGGCCCGCGTCCGAACCGCCGGGCATGACCAACGTATCCTCCAGTCCGATGCGGGTGAGTCCGCGATGTCCCGCTTCTAGTGGAGCGTGTAGTTAGTTGATTTACGGTTGGTGGGATGGGACGATGGGGCATGGCGAATCGTCCTGCTGCAGCGTTGCTTCTTCGTGAGGGTGATCGGGATGAGTTGTACCGGCTGACCCGTTCGACTGCCGGCCGGGCGGGGTTGGCGCAGCGGGCGCGGATCGTTCTGCTCGCGGCTGAGGGCCTCAGCAACACGGCGATCGCGGACAAGGTCGGGGTTTCGCGTCCGACGGTGTTGGACTGGCGCGGCCGGTATCAGGCCGAGGGGATCGCCGGTCTAGACGATGATCCGCGGTCGGGTCGCCCGCGGTCGATCGACCACAGCAAGATCGTGTCGGTCACGTTGGGGCCGCCGCCGAAGAGGTACGGCGTGACGCACTGGTCGTCTCGGTTGCTGGGGCGGCACCTGCGGATCAGCAATGGCACGATCGCGAAGGCGTGGCGCGATTACGGGGTCCAGCCGTGGCGGGTCGAGACGTTCAAGTTCTCCACCGATCCTGAGTTGGTGGCCAAGGTAACCGACGTCATTGGGCTCTACCTGGCGCCGCCGGAGAACGCGATCGTGCTGTGCGTGGACGAGAAGTCGCAGATCCAGGCTCTGGACCGGACTGCGCCGATGCTGCCGATGCAACCGGGCCTGCCCGAGCGGCGCACCCACGACTACAAGCGCCACGGCACCTCGACCCTGTTCGCCGCGTTGGAGATCGCGACCGGGTC
>QHCA01000084.1:2675-8209 GCA_003244095.1 Pseudonocardiales bacterium
GAACTGCACCTGGTGATGGACAACTACGCCACCCACAAGAAGGCCGAGGTCCGGGGCTGGCTCGCGGCGAACCCGCGGATCCACGTGCACTTCACCCCGACATCCGGGTCATGGCTGAACCTGGTCGAGGTCTGGTTCGGCATCATCGAGCGCCAAGCCATCCACCGCGGCAGCTTCAGCTCCGTCAAGGATCTGAACGCTAAAATCCGGGCCTTCATCGACGGCTGGAACGACAGATGCCACCCATTCGTGTGGACCAAGACCGCCGACGAAATCCTCAAGAAAGCCAACCGTCAGACCACTTCAAACACAGTCCACTAGCGAGCTGAGGTTGCGCTGATGGCGGTGAGCAGCGACTCGGTGAGCGGGTTCCGGCTCGCCTACGACCGCCTTGGTGGGCCCGGACCGTCGGTCGTCCTGTTGCACGGTTGGCCGGGGGACCGCCGCGACTTCCGCGCGGTGGTGCCGCTGCTGGCTGACCACGCCGACCTCGTCATCCCCGATTTGCGCGGCTTTGGAGAGTCCGACAAGCACTCAGGCGATCCTGCGGAGCTCTACAGCGCTGCGGCGCAGGCGCGCAGCGTCGCCGCACTGATCGACGAGTTGGGGCTGGACCGGCCGGGCGTGGCCGGGTACGACATCGGCAGCCGGATCGGGCAGACGTTGGCCCGACAGCGCCCCGAGCTCGTCAGCGCCCTGGTGGTCTCGCCACCGCTGCCCGGCATCGGGGACCGAATCCTGGCCCCCGAGCACCAGCGCGAGTTCTGGTACCAGGCCTTTCACGGCCTCCCACTCGCTGACGAGCTGCTCGACGGCAGGCCGGATGCCGTTCGCGCGTACCTACGACACTTCTGGAACCACTGGTCCGGGCCGGAGTTCGCCATCGATGACGCGGATCTCGAGCACCTGGTCGCGAGGTACGGCCGGCCGGGCGCGTTCACCGCGTCGACCGCCTGGTACCGCGCCAGCGCGGGCGCAGTAGCGGTCTCCCTGGCCGAGACGCGACCCGAGCCGGACGAGCGGATCAGCATCCCGACCACGGTGCTCTGGCCGGAGCACGACCCGCTCTTTCCCTACGCCTGGAGCGACCGCCTGTGCGAGTTCTTCGTCGACGTCACAGTCCATCCGCTCAGTCGAGCCGGTCACTTCACGCCGGTCGAGGCCCCCGAACAGTTCGCGGCGGCCGTCCGTGACAGCCTCGGGCGACGCCCGGATCACCAGAGCTGACGTCGAACGAGATCCAGGCGATCAGTGACCGTCCTCGAGGGACCGATCCCGTTGAACGATGTCCGTGCCGCGCACCCGCAAGCGGACCCCCTACGGGAACGACTCTGGTCGCTTGGAACCGTCGGGCCACCCGAGCATGGATGCGGCAGCGGCGACAAGGTCACCGTTGCCTTTGGCGGTGCGACCGTCCGGAAGCAGGGGCGTGTCCTCCAGTCCGGTTCGTATGCCGTGTCCTCGGGGGATGGCGCGTCGGTTCGCTGCCCAGGACGCGATGCCGTCGCCGTGGTGAACCTGTTCAAGAGAGATGCCAGCCTCTGCGAGCGCTTGTTCGATCGCCTGCGCCTGTGCGAAGGCGTCTTCCGGGTCGGCGTCGAGGGGTTCAACCATCGCGCGGACGCAGCGCGGGGCGATGCCTGCAGCTATGAAGCGGCGTGCGTCATCCAGCGACAACAGTCCGGCCTCGATGCCGATCCCTCGTGTCGCCAAGAATTCACACAACTCGACGATGCCCACCTCGCCCTGGTTGGCGGTCACCAGGTCCGGCAGCTCGGTCCATGCCTCCACCAGCGCCATTCGGCGCCGCGAATCGGGTTCGACATCAGCGGAGGTGCTTAGCGAGATCGGGATACCGGGACAGGCGGCCGGGACTGCCAGCAACGTGGCGGCGCACGGTTCGGCGGCGAAGGTTTGCTGACCGTCGTCGTCGTAGGGGTGCAGGTGTAAGGAGCGGGCCCCGGCGGTGACTGCCGCGCGAGCTTGCGCGGCAATGTCACGGGGCGTACGCGGAGCGGCGGGGTGGTCCCGATCACCGTTCAGCGCGGCCTGCAACCGCGGCCTCACGGGCTGGGCTTGTGACATTGAGTTACCTCCTACCACGGCTTGGCGAGCACCCGCACGGCCGTGGATCCGAGCTGATGGGCTGCGGCAATCCTATAAGCGCAGATCAGCCCTCGTGTAGCGGAAACAACTCCGTTTGCGGCGTAGCTCGCTCGTTTCCACGGTAGAGTTTCGCCATGGGCGACGATCTAGACGAACTTGCCTGGAGCGTTCTACGAGAACTCCAGAGCGACGGGCGAGCCAGCGTCGCAAAGCTTGCCCGACGGATCAGGCTGAGTCCCACCGCCACGGCCGATCGGATCAGACGGCTCGAAGCCAAGGGGATCATCACCGGCTATGCCGCGCGGGTGAACCTGGCCAAGACCGGCGTGGACGTCATGGCGATCGTGCGCCTGGAGTACCCCGGCCGAGCCCGCGAACCGCTTGCGCACGTGTTCGACAAGCGACCAGAAGTGCTCGAGTGCCAACGCGTCACTGGTGACGACTGCTACGTCCTCAAGATCGCCGCAACCTCTATGGACCATCTGGCATCGGTGGTCGACGACCTCGGTGACATCGGACGGGTAACCACCGGTGTCGTCTACAACGAGCCCCTGCCCTACCGAGGGCTTCTCCAGCCCCTCGCAGAACCAAGACGGCCATAAATGCCGCCGTCCCGCAAGAGGAACCTCAGTCGGGACATGGTTCGGGCTGAGCTGCGCGAACAGGCACGGAGCGTGCAGCGCCCCAGAATTCTTGTATGCGGTCCTCCTGGATCCGATATATCGAGGCCATCCGCGACGCCGCCGGCCGCCAGCCACACGCCGAGGATCTGGCCCGCCTGCACGACCGCAAGGCCGCCGTGTTCGACCGGATCGCCGCCGAGAACGGCGACCCCCAAGCCGCCGCCGGCGCCCGCGCCTACGCCGCCGAACTCCGCGCCATCGACCAGGACGACGCCGCCGCCGGCGAGCACCGGCCATGACCGCCGGCGCGGATCGTCGGCCGGTGATCACCGGCCGGATCGACGACTACAACCGCCACCACCTCGCCGCCGTAGCGCACCACTGCGTGCGCTGCAACGAACCAGTGATGCTCAGCCCGCGGTGTCGTGGCCAAGTTCGCCGGAGCCGCAGCGCTGCTGGACCGCGCTGAAAGCCGGTAGCAGCGACCGCCGCGGCTGGTGGCGGTGGCGCTTGGCTATTGGAGGACGATCGGAGCTCCCCGGACGATCTCGCCCTCGGTGAGAATGTCGACACGGACGCCGCCGCGGTGGATGAGCGGGCGGAGCAACCCAGGGCCCGCCAGGCGCTCCAGGTGGGCGCACGGCTCGGCGAGGCGAAGCCCGCGGCAACGGACGCCGCCGATGCTGAAGTCCTGACCGACCAGCGCGTTCACGTCGATGCCGCGGGTGAGGATATTACGGCGGGTGCTGGCGAAGTCGAGGCGGGCGTCGCGTGCCGTGAGCTCTTCGACGACCTCGGCAGCGATCAGCGTCAGCTCGTACCCCGGTCGGTGCGCCCCCCGTGGACTGAAGGTGCCCGCGCCGTCGGCGTACCGGTCGCCTTCCAGTCCGCGTCCGGGCAGTGCTTGGACGGAGTCGATGAGCTGCATCGGTGTCTCGACCTGCGGGGCGACGGCGAGCAGCTCGACCACGCCCTGCAGTTCGGCGGGCGCAGCCAGCGGCCGCAGGACTGGGTCCAGCGACGCGACGGCGAAGGCGCTGCTGATCGGCAGGTCCGCGGTCGCGCGGCCCATTAGCGACTTGTCCTGGGGGCTGAGGACCACACCGGGCGGCGTGCCGAACGCGAGGACCGCTACCTGTCCCTGCACCTCGTCCGCCTGGGCGCTGGTGCTGTCATCGACGACCGCGAGCCACCAGCCCGCCCACTGGAACGACCGGGGGTCGGCGATGGGCACCAGACCGAACCCCCGGCCGGCGAGCCATCCCTTCCATGCCGCCAGCGCGTGCCCGAACGACTCGTCAGCCGCGAGGGCGGGCAGGTCGGCAGGTCGCACCTCGACCGCCGACGCAAGGCAGGTCGCGAAGCCCCGCACGAGCGGGCGGCCGGGGATGTCGGGCAGTTCGAGGTCGAACACGACGGCTCCGCTCTAGTTGGCGACGGCCCGGTCCGGCCGACGATCGCCACGATGCCTCAAGGACGTGGCGCGAACAGCACCGGGGTGGCACCCGGGAGTGGCTTCGCCTGCGGAGGCAGCTCGTACGCGACAGACTTGCCCGCGGCCTCTCGACCCCGACCGTGCGCGGGAGCCGGAGCGGCGGTCGATCAGCCTGGCACCGCGAACCTGCGGGGGCGACTGCGGCGCGGGGCGTCAGGGTGGTAGCGCCACACGAGGATGGGATCGCCGTCGGCGTCGAGTTTGTCGCTAGGTCGCACCCCAGCCGCTCGAGCCGGCCGAGCAACTGGGCGCGCTTCGCCCCGAGCTCGATCCAGCCGTCGATGGTACTGCCGCCGCGCGCAGCAGCGCCTCGTGGCACAGCTTGACGGCCCGGCCCGGCCCGGCCCGGCCCGGCCCGGCCCGGCCCGGTCTCGTCGCCGGGCGCCGCTAGCAGGTTCGCGTACGCCGCCGTAAGCCCTGGCTCGCGGACCCCGGCGATGTAGGCCAGCCGGGCGAAGTTCTGCGCAGCGACGTCCGACCGCCCTAACCTGACGCTGCTGGCCGTCCTGCTCCTGACGTCAGGTTGGGGTACACGCGAATCGGACGGCCCGCGTACGCCCAACATGATTTCGAGGCCGACTTCCAGATCGCTCTTGGCAATCAGCTGTTCGATCGTGACGGGCTCCAGCGTGTGCGCAAGTCACTGGAGTGGCGCCCAGCGCTCGGTCATCTCCGCCCAGGTGGGAGGAGCGGCGGGCAGCGGAGCGCGGTCTGGCGCGCCCGGCTTCTTCATGCTCTCCATCAGCATGGTGAGGTAACGGTGCCGAAGTTCCCGCTGACGCTTCTTGTCGCTCGTACGCACGGCCGCGACCATCTGGAGGCACAGCGACAGGTCGTGGACGACCAGGTCGTCGCGGAGGACGTCGGCGTCCTTCATGCGATCGAAGAAACGCTCGAACAGCTCTGCCGAGCGGTTGGCGTTCTCGTTCAGCTGGGGCGTCGGCGTGAACGTTCCGGCCAGAGCGAGCGTGAGCGAGCTGGTGTCGGCGTCGACGGCTGCTCGCAGGAAGCGGGCGAACACGGTCCACGGGTCAGAGTTGTCTTCGAGCGCCGTCTCGAGTTGGGCGACGAAGCGCCGCAGCCCGTCGCCGGCGAGCTTGCGCAGCAGCTCCTCCTTGCTGGCGTAGCGCCCGTAGAGCGCGCTGATGCCGACCCCGGCACGCTTGGCCACGGCAGAAATCGGGGCGCCTGGATCCTCGACGAAGACCGCACGTGCAGACTCGAGGATCCGCTCGTTGTTCCGCGCTGCCTGCGCGCGGCGGCCGCTCAGCGGCGCGGTCGGGATTGCGCTCACTGGTGCACCATCCGTA
>QHCA01000085.1 GCA_003244095.1 Pseudonocardiales bacterium
TAGTTGGCGTCGAGCACGAGGACGTCCTGTTGGACAGCGGCCTGCCGGTGACGATGCTGCGCCCATCGAAGATCCACGGCGAAGAGGGCCTGTCGCCCAAAGAACGGGATCCCCATCGCGACGGTCACTATGCCATGCACTCCTACGCAGGCGAGGACGACGAGGACGCCTTCTTCCTGGCCGGACTAGGAGTGCCGCTTTCGTGATCGGCTGGGGCACACGCGGGCCAGACCGGTGGAGATTGCGCGGGTTTGACTGGCGTGCCAGGCTTGTCACGTTCATGTTGTGCCGCCTCTGTCGGTTCTCGGCACTTTTTGGTGTCTGCCTTACAGCCCCGGCCACGGTTGGACGACGGTTGGCCGGGGCCCCGGCACGTCTTCGCCTATTCGCGCGAAATGTCCGCGTAGATCTCCAGAATATTCCCGTCCGGATCGCGGAAGAACAAGGTTCGGTGCCCCCAAGCCTGATCGGTTGGCGGCATCTCGATGTCGACACCTGCTTCGACCAGGGCAGTCGCGCACTCATCGACCTCGTTGGGTGCCACCCGAAATGCGAGTTGCAGAGACAATGCGCCATTGGGCGGCGGAGGATCGTCCCACATCATTCCTCGTTGGGTGAGCGTCAGTAGCGAGGCGCCAACACGGTACTCAACCCACTGTTCGCTGAGCTCGTTATAGATTGGGAACTTCATCACTTCGCCGTAGAAGCGCCGCATAGCGTTCATGTCTCGAGCGAAAATGACCGTGTAGTCAAGATGTCTGATCTTTTTCAACGGATGATCCATGACGTCCCTCGCGGTTGCTGTTGTCAAGCAGGCGTCCGGTCGTTGCGCTGGATCACCAGACCATGCGCAACTCAGGCTGGCCGCCCGTGAGCCTCGTTGGGTGGCTGGCGAACTTGAGCTTCGATACAGGCGACCGAAACGCACGACCATGAGCTCTGAATGGGTGCGCCGACCGGACCTGCGGGTGACTGCTCGGTGCCCAGTCCATCCCAACCCACGTCGGAAGAGAAAGGCCGACTTGGTCTTTGCTTATACGCTCCAGGCATGAGCAACTTGGAGACACGCGAACTTCGGGTGTTCGTCACAGTCGCCCAACTGGGCGGGTTCTCAGCGGGTGCCCGGGAACTTGGCATTGGCCAACCGTCGGTGTCCCGCACGGTTTCGGCCCTTGAACGACGACTCGGCGTCGCCCTGATTCAGCGGACAACGCACAGTTTCAGGCTTACGCCTGCCGGTGACACGTTGCTCTCGCAAGCCTTGCTGGCGCTCGATGCCGTCACCGCTGCGGAACGGTTGACCCGCCGACATGCCCAGGGCGACCCACACCTCGTTGTTGCAATGAAGTCCGACAGCGACGCCGGCCTGCTGCCGCTCATTCTCGAGCTCTGTATCGCCGATGAGGCTTGCCCATCGGTGCAACTACTCTTTCGGAAGCTGCATCAGCTCGCAGAGGCCGTGCGCACTGGCGCGGCGGATGTATGCCTCATCTCGGGACCGCTCGACACACCGGGCCTGGACAGAGACGAGTTGTGCACCGAGCCGCGGGTGGTTGTGATGCACCGAGATCATGCGCTGCTTGCACGGGAAGCACTCGGGGTTGCTGACTTCACCAAAGAGCCTGTTGCCCGTTGGCCACATCTGCCAGCCGGAGTCCAGCGTTACTACCAAGGCATCGACTCTCTGCCGGCCAGTTCCGGGGTGATCGAGGGTCCCCCAGTGACCGATCTGGCTGATGCCCTGAGACTCGTTGAGCTCGGTCGCGCGGTAATCTTCTTGCCGGAATCTGTGGCCCGTCGCTTCGATCGCCCCGGCTTGGCGACTCGCCCGGTCGTTGGCCTCAGCGACAGCCATACCGCAGTCGCGTGGCGCGCAAATTCACGCGACAGTGCGCTAGCGGCCTTCGTCGCCGCAGCCCACGCAGCCGCCGCTACACGGTCACCGGTCCCGCCAGCCCAAAGGTCCCCCAGAGGATAAGCAGGCCAAGAAATGTTCCCCGGCGTGGTTCCGACGTTCACCGAAGATCGTGTCGGCGGCACCTGAAAACTAACCCCGGTGACCTCCGGCACACGTGCGTGAGCCTGCTGCTCTCGCTGGGGGTTTCTCCCCGTGTCGTGATGGAGACAGCAGGTCACACCGCGCTGGAGATGACGATGAATGTCTACGGCCACTATGAGCATGCCTGGCAGATCCGCAAGGCCTATGGGCTTCGAGTGTTCGAGGGAGGCCGACGCAGCCGCGGGGCTGCGCCAGTTCCTGGATGGTCGCGCGTGGACGCATGCCGAGGGGCCGGGGGCCTTGTTCGATCACGGGGTGGGGTGGTTGCGGCGCAGCGGATGAACACTGCCCTCGCGGCGGCAGCCACCGCGGTGGACCCGATGTTGCCGGGACGGCTGCGGGCCTCCCTGGTCGTGCCGGATGGGTCACGGTTTCTCCGAGATGGAGTCCTGGCGTCGCGCGCCGACCCGGGTGTCGGGTCCGGGCCTGGTCAGGGCGCTGGACCGGGCTGCGGACTCGGCTGTCGGGCCTCCCCGTAGTTTCCAGCGCAGAAACAACGATTAGCCAGGCCCGCGTGGATGCCGGTGCGTCTGGGTCAGTCGCGCTGCTCGTCCTTGACCGATTGGAGTACCTGGGCCTGCCGGGGGCGGGTGATCGTGGTTGGTTGGTCGGTACGGCGCAGCTCGGCGAACTCGGCGTGGGCCTGACCAGCACGCGACGCAAGCGGGCCGGATAGCTCAACGGGTCCGGACGCGCACGCTGATCCGATCCAGTGACGGCCACCGAGTGGGCGGCGCGTCGCAATAGACGTATTCCAGATAGCTGAGTCGACCGTCGTCGACGAACAAGATGATCTCTCCCGGCACGCCCTCGCCCAGGGGGCTCACCACTCCCTCGGCCGGAGCGAGCCGCGAACTCAAACCTGATGCCAACGGCGCGTCGGCCGGCACCGACAGCGCGATCGAAGGACACCCGCAATCGCATCCGCCGACGACCGCTGCCGAACGAGCCTGCACACGCAGCGCATCGACGCCCGGGAACTCAACGCTGAGCAGCAAAGCGAGCACCGCGCTCTCCGCCGAAATCAGCCGCCGCGGGTCATCAACCGTCACGCCACCAGTCTCACCAACGCGATCAACCGTCATCGCTGGGGCCAACATTCACGACGGCAAGTGGGGCCAGATCACTTGACGAAACGCACCCCGGTGCTCGGGATGTTGTGGATCGCCAGG
>QHCA01000086.1:0-5816 GCA_003244095.1 Pseudonocardiales bacterium
GGTTCGCCGTTGAACTCTGCGTACCGAAACTGAATGCCGTCCGGGTAGCGAGGTGCGATCGACGCCAGGTATTCCCCGATTGCCGTTGCCCCGTGGATCGGCTCGCGAGCACCTTCCGACGTGCCGTGGGCGTCGACCCAAAGTGTGACCTCCGGCGCCAGCACTTCCATCAGCTCGCTCAGGTCCCCGCCGAGGCACGCCGCCAGAAACCGCTCCGTTGCCCGCCGGCTCTCCCGCGGTCCAGGCTGAAACCTCGAACGACGCTGCTGCAGGTTGATCTTCGCCCGGTGCCCCAGTTGCCGAACCGCCGCATCCGAACGGCCGACAGCCTGCGCTACCTCCGGGTAGCTGAAGCCGAACACCTCCCGAAGCACGAACACCGCTCGCTCCAACGGCGACGTGCTTTCCAGCATCACCATGATCGCCATCGACACCGACTCGTCCCGCACTGCGCCGTCCGCCACGTCCGGCCCGGTCAGCAACGGCTCTGGCAGCCACGACCCGATGTACTGCTCGCGCCTGGCCTTCGCCCGCCGCAGCTGGTCGATCGAGGTCCTGGTCACCGCCCTGACCAGGTACCCCCGCGGATCGGCGATCAACGACTGGTCGATCTTGTTCCACCGCAGCCAGGTTTCCTGGATTGAGTCCTCGGCGTCCGCGACCGTGCCGAGCATGCGGTAGGAGATGCCGAACATCAGCGACCGGTACTGCTCAAACGCGTCGTCCCGCGCCGGGTTGCCGGTGACCACTGTGCGCCTCCATCCTCATCGTGGCGCCCCCGTCGCCAAGCAAACCCCTTTGATACCGCGTCGCACCCCACCGCGACGCCGTTAGCTCTGCACCCACCGGGACCAGTGCCTGCACCTGCCGTAGCCGACCTTCGGCGCTCGTTGCGCCCGAAGCATGGGTGACAAAACCAACTCGTGGAGGTGCCCCGGTCCCACCGCTACCCCCTGCCGGCACTGCGCAGCCGCCGAGGAAGGCGCCACCACCTCGAACAAGTCGATCCTCGCTGCTGCCGTCGCCCGCAGGCGAACCGTTGCCGACGCGCTCTCCGCTTGAGCCACTAGCTGGCTGGTTCCGGATCCTGCGACGCAGATACGATCGCCGGCGCTGGATCTGGGGTGATCTTGGGAAACTCCATCCCCCAGCGCACCATCTCCAGGTATTTCATGTGCAGCGTATTCGCGCCGACAACCTGCTCGATGATCCGGCCCTCCCGCAGCCGGACGGTGTGCGTCTCGATAGTCATGCCCCGCTCACCGGTCGCATCGTGACCCTTGAACGGCCCGGTGTTGTGCCATTCCATCGAGAACCGGAACGCTACTCGGGTGCCGTCCACGCTGTGGAACTCATCATGCAGCGCGACCCGCAGACCGGGATAGGCCGCGTGGAACTCCTCAACCACTCGCCGGATTGGTCCGAACCCGGCAACCTTCCACGCCAGCGGGGCATAGAGCACCACGTCCTGGTCATAGATCTGCTCGAGGGTGGCCCAGTCGCACGTGCCGAGGCCGTGCACGAAACGTTCCCCGAGGCTATGGCTGCTCATTCCGGTGTCCTCTCATGCGTTCGTGGTCTCCGACCTCATCGCTGGCTGCTGTGCTGGCGACGGTGCCGGCTTGCCAGGCATCAGCAGCGACAGCACCAGCGCAGCGAGCTGGACCACCGCGGTTGCCAGCAGCGCCCACCTCGTCGCTGACGTGAAGCCGCTGGCGAAGACCTCCCTGGCCGCGTGAGCGAACAGCGGACGGACCTCGTCAGACGTTCCGGCCGGCGCCTGGAGACCGCCACTTTGCCCGCTACCCACACCCAACCCCTGGCTGACGGTCTTGGCCACGCCCTGCTGGAAGGCGCCGCGCACGCCCTCGGGCAGCCCATTGGCGCGCTTGCCGGCCTGAACAGTCACCTCCGCCGCGAGCCTGGACTGCAGCAACACACCCACCACGGCGGCCCCGATCACGGTGCCCAGCTGACGGGTAGTGGACAAGATCCCCGCCGCGGCGCCCGCCAACGGCGCCGGCACGTCCCGCATCGCCAACGCGTTGACCGGCGCGAACACCAGACCCATACCGACCCCGAAGATGATGAGCCCGGGCAGCAGCACCCAGAAGCGAGAGTCCGGCCTCGCCATCAACGCCACCAGCGCGAAGCCACCACCATAGAGCGCCAAGCCAGGCAACAACAGCGCCCTGCCGCCGACCTTCTGCACCATGTTTCCGGCGATCGGAGAGAGCACCAGAGACAGCAGCGCGGGGGGCGCCAGCACCAGGCCGGCGGTGAGCGCCGACATCCCCAGCACCGACTGCAGGTAGATGGTCAACGGCAAAATCATGCCGATGCCGGCGAACATCACCACTGCCGCCAGCACGACAGACACCGAGAACACCCTGTTGCGGAACAGCTGAAACGGCAGCAGCGGGTCTCGCTCTTGACGACCGCGCTGCACCACCAGAAACACCCCGAATACCAGCACGCCAGCGACAAGAACCCCCGGGATCGTGACGAAGGACCACACCCGACCCCACCTGTAGTGCTGGCCCTCGATCGCGCCGAACACCACCAAGAACAGCCCGATCGTGGACAGCAACACGCTGAGCAAATCCAACCTCCGCCGCCTACCCGACCGCACATTGGGCACCACGAGAAACGCGCCAGCCACAGCCAGCGCACCCAGCGGAACGTTGATAAAGAAGATCCAGCGCCAGCCCAACGAGCTGACGACCACGCCACCGACGGTTGGGCCGGCAAGGATCGCCAGGCTCGCCACCGCCGACCAGACCCCAAAGGCAGCGCCGCGGCGCTGCGGTGGAAACACCGAACCGATCAGCGCCAGCGTCTGCGGCATCAGGGCCGCCGCGCCCAAACCCTGCACCGCCCGCATCACGATCAGCTGCCCCGGTGTGCCGGCCACACCGCAGGCCGCCGAGGCCAACGTGAACAGGACCAGACCGCCGATGAACATGTTGCGTTGTCCGAACCGGTCACCGAGCCGGCCCCCCAGTAGCTGGAACGCCGCATAGACCAGGGTGTAGGCGTTGACGAACCACAACACGTGATCAAGCGACGCGCCAAGGCCCGTCGCCAGATCTGGGATCGCGATGTTCACGATCGTCGTGTCCAGCAAAGTCATGAAGAAGCCCACGAGCAATACGCTCAACACCACCCACGGGTTTCGCTCCCGGATCGCCACCTCGGTTCCCCTCTCATCGCGTCCTGCACCAAGACCGACGCACCAACGCCCCGGACTGTGACATGGCCCGGCAGCGGCTCTCAGCTGCGTACGGAGCGAGTTTCCGGGTCGCCCACAACGGCATCTCGCCGCCAGATGCTGGCTCGCCGATTCACTGGACGATTCGATCACCGAACTCGACCGGCGGATCGACACTGGCGCGGTCCGCTATCGGCACGGTCGGAAAGTATTGAATGAACTGCAGGGCTCTGGTCGCCAACGCGCGGGTCTGCTGCTCTTTCGTCACCTGGCCGTCACAGAGGACGGCGGCCATCCCGTCCTGCGCGTCACCGCGCCATGAATTCACCTGATGCTGTCGAGCCCATCGTCGCCATGTTCGCGACCACCAACCAAGCAGGACTTCTTCCCCATAGTCGATCCCGTCCGGGCAGCTGTGAGAGCGTCCGGTCACAGGGCTCCTACGGGACGAGCATGATCATCGAGCATTTCGGCGCACCCGACGCCGGGGGGCGTTCGGCAGGCGTTCGGCTTTCGGAACGCGCGCTCTCACGGCCGATGCGCGGGGCATTTGCTGCGACAGCTCGGGTGTCCTTGTTCCCGCCTAGGCTGAAGCCCATGTTGCAGGTGACGCCGAATGGCCCGTGGGGCAAAGATGTCCACCCCAACCTGCCCGTGTCTCTTGACGAGCTTCTGACCGATCTTCGCGACTGCTTCCGGGCCGGGGCGACCGGGGTGCACCGTCATGTGCGTACCCAGTCTGGGCCAGACGCTGGAACCGTCGACGGTCAACGGATGTGGGACGCGATCGAGGAGCGGGTGTCGCCCGCCGAGCTGCGCACCGTGGTCGCGAACATCACCGAGACCGTCCCGGCGGCCGGCTCGGATCCGGGCGGGGAATGGCGAGCAGCCCTGGTCGAGCGGTACGCGGTGATGCGCCCGTTCCTGCCGATGCTGTGTACGGCGGTCGAGTCGGTGCTACCGCCGAGGCCACCCCGGTGCTCGAGACCGACGTCGTCCGGCTCTCGCCCTACATGCGCCGGCACGTCACCATCCACCGGCACCACTCATTCCAGCTGCCCGAGACCGCCGGTAGCCGGCGCGAACTGCGCGACCCCGACACCAGCGACGACAACGACGCTATGTGACCCTGCCGTAGGATCCCCACCGGAACACGAAGCCGGCTGACGCGTCCTATCGCCCAGATGGACGCGGGTTCAGTGCGGCGGCTCGGGGTGGTATTCGATGCCGTCGCGTACTTGCCGGGCACGCTCGGTAGTGGTGAGGCGGCCGACGATGTGTAGCGCCATGTCGATGCCGGCGGAGATTCCGGCTGCGGTGATGATGTCGCCGTCGTCGACGTACTGCTGGCCCGGTTTCACGATGATCGTTTCGTCGAGGCGGGTGAGCTGGTCCAGGGCGGTGCGGTTGGTGGTCGCGGGCCGGTCGTGGAGCAGTCCGGCGGCGGCGAAGACGGTGGAACCGGTGCAGACGTTGGTCATCAGCGGCACGTGTTGGCGCTGCTCACGCAGCCACTGCAGGTGATCGGGATCATCGAGCATCCCGCGGGTGCCGTCCCCGCCGGGGTGCAGGAACACGTCTAGCCGTGGCGCGGTGGCGGTGCTGTGGTGTGGCTGGATGACCAGGGTCTTCTCGCAGGTGACCGGCGCACCCTCGACGGAGAACGTCGTTACGGCCCAGCCGTCGGCGGGGAAGTGCTGCGTCCACCAGGCGAAGACCTCCCACGGGCCGACGGCGTCGAGTTCTTCCATCTGGTCGAACACCAGGATCCCGATGTGCCGTGTTGCGCTAGTAGATGTCGCCATGTCGTCACCGTCGCACCACGACGTCCCGGCCTCTAGAGGCAGGACTGCCTCGATGTGTGAGGATTCTGCCTATGCATCGCGTCGTCGCCCTGGTCTTGCCGCACGTCGTCGCCTTCGACCTGGCCGTTCCGGCCCAGGTCTTCGGCCACCCCGACGAGAGTGATCGCTACTCCTTCGGCACCTGCACACCGGTCCCGGGTCTGGTGCCATCCACCACCGGGTTTGCGGTGTCGATCTTGCGGGGCCTGGACGCACTGTCCGACGCCGACACGATCGTGGTGCCCGGCTATGCCCCCCATGACGAGCCAACCCCCGAAGCACTGGAAGCGCTGCGCGCGGCCGCCGGCACCGGCACGCGGATCGTGTCGGTGTGCACCGGCGCCTTCGCGCTGGCCGCTGCGGGATTGTTGGACGGACGACGCGCGACCACGCACTGGCGAGACGCCGCCGAACTGGCCGCCCGCTACCCCGCGGTGCACCTTGACGCCGACGTGCTCTACATACCTGGCGAGCCGGTCATGACCAGCGCCGGCATCGCCGCCGGCATCGACCTGTGCGTACACCTCGTGCGCACCGACCACGGCGAGCACGCCGCGACCGAGGTCGCCCGGCGCATGGTAGTCGCACCCCACCGCACCGGCGGACAGGCCCAATTCCTGCAACGCCCCGTCCCACCCGGCGGCGCCGGGCTGGCCGCCACCTGCGCGTGGGCGCTGGAGCAACTTGGCCAGCCCCTGTCCGTGACCGACCTCGCCCGGCACGCCGGCTGGGCACCCCGCACGTTCGCCCGGCACTTCCTC
>QHCA01000086.1:5824-10792 GCA_003244095.1 Pseudonocardiales bacterium
GAAGCTCGTCGCCTGCTCGAGCTCACCGACCTGCCCATCGACCAGATCGCGCACCGCAGCGGCCTCGGCTCCGCGGCCAACCTGCGCCTCCAGCTCAAGCGTGACGCCCAGACCACCCCCGGCGCCTACCGGCGCCTCTACCAGGCCACCCCTCGACCCGTAAGCGGGGACTCCGCACCGATATGCCGGTCGCAATAGCAGATGGGCTACTGGGGCGCTGTTGGTCGTTCGGAACCTTCGTGGCACCTGAGCATGGATGCTGCGACGGCGACAAGGTCGCCGTTGTCTTTGGCGGTGCAACCGTCCGGGAGCACGGGCGTGTCTTCCAGGCCGGTCCGTATGCCGTGCCCCCGAGGGATGGCACGCAGGTTGACCGCCCAGGACGCGATGCCATCGCCGTGGTGGATCTGTTCAAGTGAGACGCCAGCATCGGCGAGTACCTGTTCGATCGCCTCCGCGTGCGCGACGGCAGCGTCTGGGTCGGCGTCGAGGGGTTCAACCATGGCGCGGACGCAGCGCGGGGCGAGGCCCGCGGCGATGAACTGGTGCGCGTCATCTAGCGACAGCAGACCGGCCTCGATGGCGATCCCCCGGCTTACCAGCAGCTCGCACAGGTCGGCGATGCCGTCCTCGCCCTGGTTGGCGGTCACCAGGTCTGGCAGCTCTGTCCATGCCTGGATGAGTGCGATCCGCCGTCGCGGGTCGGGTTCGACGTCGGCGGAGGTGCTCAACGAGATGGGGATACCGGGACAGGCCGCGCGGACGGCCCGCAGGGTGGCGGCGCACGGCTCGGCGGCGAAGGTCTGCCGGCCGTCCTGGTCGTAGGGGTGCAGGTGTAAGGACCGGGCGCCGGCGTCGACGGCTGCGCGAGCTTGGGCGGCGATGTCTCCTGGCGTGCGCGGCGCGGCAGGATGGACCCGATCCCCGTTCAACGCCGCCTGCAACAGCGGCCGAGCGGCGGTGGTTTCCGACATCGAGTCATCTCCTAGAAAGCACGGTTCCCGGGTAGCCGGGCGGGTTCGCGTGTTCCCGTGCCGCTGAAACAGCGGTATGGGATCAATGTTAGGAGCGCCAGTCCGTCGTCGGGTAGCGGAATCCACGCTCCTTGCGGCCAATTTAACTGCTTCCCACGGTAGAGTGCCGCCATGGCCGATGATCTAGACGAGCTCGATTGGATGGTACTGCGGGAACTGCAGCGAAACGGGCGAGCGAGCGTCGCCGCGCTCGGCCGGCGGATCAGCCTGAGCCCCACTGCAACCGCCGATCGGATGAGACGGCTCGAAGCCAAGGGCGTCATCACCGGCTACGCAGCGAAGGTGAACCTGGGCAAGGCCGGCGTAAAGGTCATGGCAGTCGTGCGGCTGCAGTATCCCGGCCGCGCGCGCGAGCCCCTGGCACGGGTGTTCGGCAAGCGCCCCGAAGTCCTCGAGTGCCAACGAGTCACGGGGGACGACTGCTACATCCTCAAGATCGCAGCAACGTCCATGGACCACCTCGCCGCGGTGGTCGACGACCTCGGCGACATCGGGCACGTGACTACCAGCGTCGTTTACAACGAACCCCTGCCCTACCGGGGACTGCTTGAGCCACTTACACCACCGAAATGAACAAGTACCGACTCGTCGCGCAAGCGGGTCCGCTTGCGGGACGCTCTCCCTCGGTAGTGGGGTCCTGCTGTACCAATCGTCGCCGCAAACGGGGATAGACGGTCCAACCGGTGCAGAAGCAACGCCAGCGGCGACGGGAGGGCCGTCGGTCAGCTCTGATCGGGTGCGGTAACGACGGCGGCGTGCCGGTAGATCGTCGCGCGGGACACCCCGAGGGCTTTGGCGATCTGGGTGGCACTCTCGCCGCGGTCGAGACGTGCGGTCGCGGCGGCGAGCTTGTCGGTGTCCATCACGGTGGGGCGGCCGCCGATGCGGCCTCGGGCGCGGGCGGCTGCGAGGCCGGCCATCGTCCTTTGGTGGATCATGTCGCGTTCGAGCTCGGCGAACGCGGCCATGATGGTGAAGAAGAACTTGCCCTCGCCTGTCGGGGTGTAGCTGCCGGCGAGGGTGCCGGTCAGGATGCGCATTCCGATACCGCGCTCGTGGAGCTCGTCGGCGAGAGTCAGGATCTCCTTGACCGAGCGGCCGAGGCGGTCGAGCTTCCACACCGCGAGGGTGTCGCCGGATCGCAGGTACTCCAGCGCGACGCCCAGCCCGGGCCGATCGGTCTTGCGGCTGGAGACCTTGTCTTCGAACAACTTCACGCAGCCGGCTTCGGTCAGCGCGTCGCGCTGCAGCTGGGTGTCTTGGGCCTCGGAGCTCACCCGTAGGTACGCGACCAGGTTCGGGTGCTCGGCCGCCACGCCCGTGACTGTCTCAGAAACCGTCGCACAATCACAAGTCCGACACGGGTGTTGTGAGACGGGTTCTGATGTACCGGCCAGGGCGTGCCGACCGCAGCGGCTGATCTTGGGAGGGTCGTCTCAGATTCCCTCGATTGTGCAACGCCCGATTATGCAACGTCACGGCCGGGCCGCCCGGCATGCATCACCAGGCGCTTCTCGCGGGCCACGTCTCAGCGCGGGCAGACACGTTGACCTGCGGCGGTACCGCGGGCGGTTCCTCTATCTGCGCACCTGTGTAGGGTCCTGCACGATTCCGGCGAGTAGCCAGCGCAGGCCGTTGGCGAAGTTGGCCGCTGACTCGTCGGGGTTCAGCCGATGTTCGGTCCCGGTCGCGAGCGGTGGGCGGCTGGCGAAGGCGGCGGAACCGATCGTGTAGATGATCAGCACTCGCAAGGCCTCGGCCGCGGCCGGTTCGACCACGCCGGCGCGCCGCAGCAGCGCGATCGTGATGTCGCCGAGTCGCTGCGCGTGGGGGCCGCGCGCTCCCTGCCGAGCCAGGTAGACCGGCACCAGGTCGGGGTGGACCAGAAGCACGTCGTAGGCCGACGCCATGAGCTGATGCAGCCCGACAGTCGGGTCCTCTATGTCGGGTGTCGGAGCCTGTACCTCGGCGAGGACCTCGTCGAGCAGGTCGTCGATCAGGGCCGTCTTGTTGGCCACGTGGCTGTAGAGCGTGTTGGGGGCGACGTCGAGCCGCTCGGCCAAGGCCCGCATCGTCAAAGCTTGTAGGCCCCGGTGGGTCAGCAGGTCGCGCGCCGCGGCCAGCACGGCCCCACGGGTCAGGCCGGCCCGTTGGCCCGGGGTCCGCCCTCTTCCCACCCGTCAGACTGTACGCTGTCCAACAGAGCTGGACGATGTCCAATATGTGGAGGGCGGACGGATGGCCGGGATCCCTGGGTTCGTAGAGGAGACAGTGCCGGTGGACGACGCCGGTGTGCATGTGGCCCGCGGCGGCAGCGGCCATCCGGTCCTGCTGCTTCACGGGTTTCCGCAGACCCACCTGACCTGGCGGGCGGTGGCGGCGTCACTCGCCGAGGACTTCGCGGTGGTGTGTGCGGACCTGCCCGGCTACGGCGCCAGCACCCCACCCCCCGGCGGCGATGGCCCGGCCGGGTACGTCAAGCGGGTGACCGCCGCGACAATGGTGGCCCTGATGCGCGAGCTCGGCCACGAGCGGTTCAGCATCGTCGGGCACGACCGTGGCGCTCTCACCGCGTTCCGCGCGGCGCTCGACCATCCCGATGCGGTGACGCATCTGGGGGTGCTCGACGTGATCCCGACCGTGGACAACTGGGCGGCGCTGAGCGGTGTCGGCGGCGTGTTCGCCTTCCATTTGTATCTGCTCGCTCAGCCCTGCGACCTGCCCGAGCGGATGATCGCCGCCGATCCCGACGTGTTCTTCGGGCACTTCCTCGACACCTGGACGGTGGAGCCGGGCGCCATCCCTGCCGACGTCCGGGCCGTCTACCTCGCCGCCGCCGGTACTCCAGCGGCGATCCACGCCGTCTGCCAGGACTACCGCGCCAGCGCCTTCCTTGATGCCGAGCACGACCGGGCCGATCGCGCCGCCGGTCGCCGCCTGAGCATGCCGGTCCTGGCGATGTGGCAGGACCCCGGTGACCTGGCGCTGCCCTTCGACCCGCTGGCGGTGTGGTCGAGCTGGGCACCGGACCTGCGCACCTGCGTGCTGGCCTGCGGGCACTTCCTGCCTGAGGAACGCCCCGCCGAGGTCACCGCCGCCATCCGCGATCTGCTCAACCAGCCAGTTCCACGGTGACCATCCGCGGCTGGGACGAGCGTCGCAGACCCGTACATCCGCATCAACGCTGGAGGACTCATGGCTGACATCGCGCTGTTTCACTCGGTACTCGGGGTGCGCCCCGGGATCCTCGACGCCGGGGACCGGCTCCGTAGCCGCGGCCACCAGGTGCTGGTCGTGGACCAGTACGACGGCCGGGTCTTTGACGACTACCAGCAGGCCGACGCCTACTCCCAACAGATCGGCGGCTTTCCCGAGCTGATGGGCCGCGCCCTGGCCGCGGTGAAGCCACTGCCCGATGGCTTCCTGTGCGTGGGCTTCTCCAACGGGGCTGGCATGGGTGAGTACGTCGCCTTGCAGAGACCGGTGTCCGGAGTGGTCATGTGCTCCGGCGCGCTACCAGTAGAGATGATCGGTGGCGATGCCTGGCCGGCCGGGGTCCCTGCACAGATCCATTGCACTCTCGGCGACCCGCTCCGCCCCGCCGGGTGGGCGGAGACGGTGGCCCGATCCGTCACAACAGCTGGCGGGCACATCGACCTCCACGAGTACCCGGGGACCGGGCACCTGTTCACCGATGCCTCCCTACCCGACGAGTACGACCCCGCCGCGGCCGAGCTGCTCTGGCAGCGCGTGCACGCGTTCTGCCAGCAGCACGGCCAACCAGCCACGTAGGCCTTGCCGATGCCGTGCGGTTGATCAGGAAGGCGACGGGTAGGCAGGGCCCTCACGCCTGGACACCGGCTACCTGTTGGCGTAGGGGCCGGCGACCGGTGGGGTCGAGCTGGGCGAGTAGCGGCGTTCACGTGCACTTCGA
>QHCA01000087.1 GCA_003244095.1 Pseudonocardiales bacterium
CCGGCCTGGTGCGCGGCGGTGACCTGAAGCAGGCCGAACAGCGAGTTCGACGACGTGTCGGAGCCGGTCACGGCGACACCGAGCCAGCCGAGCACCGGCGACAGGAACGCGAACAGGCTGCCCGCCCCGGCCATCCACAGGCCCAGCGTCGCGGTCTGCCCCGAGCCGTTCATGACGAAGGCCAGCGCCAGCACGGCGGCCACCGTCAGGATGGCCCACTTGAGCTGGTCGAGGGTCTTTCCGTACGCCCGCAGCGCCCGCCCGGGCGACAGGCGCAGCACGAGCGCGGTCAGCAGCCCGGCGATCAGCAGCAGCGTGCCGGCCGCGATGAGCCAGTCGATCTTGTAGACACCGAGGGTGATCGGCTTGCCCTTGGCGTTGAGGATGTGCAGCCCCGGCCAGTTGACCAGCCGGGTGACGCTGTTGAGCCCGGTGCCGGACAGGCCGGGGGTGGCCGGTGCCACTCCCTTGATCGCCGGGATGCTGGTCAGGACGAAGATCGCGATGATGATCAGGTACGGCGCGTACGCCCGGGTGACCTCGATGGCCGGGTCGCTCTGCTGTGAGCGGCCTGGCTGCGCCCGCTCGGCGAAGCCGGCCGTCGGCTGGTCGGCGGCGCCGCCCGCGACGACCGGCACCGTACGGCGACCACTGGCCGGCCCGGCCTCCCGCGGCTTCCACACCTGCAGGAAGCCCACGACGGCCAGGGCGGAGAGCAGTGCGGCGACGATGTCGGCCAGCGGCACCGAGACGAAGTTGGACGTGACGAATTGCGCGACGCCGAAAACGACACCGCAGAGCAGCGCGGCCGGCCAGGTCTGCCGCAGCCCACGCCGCCCGTCGACTATGAAGATCAGGGCCAGCGGTACGAAAACCGCCAGGACGGGCGTCTGCCGGCCCACCGTCGCCCCCAGGTCGTCGACCGGCAGCGAGGTGATCTTGCCCAGGGTGATGATCGGGATCGCCAGCGCGCCGAAGGCCACCGGGGCGGTGTTGGCGACCAGGCCGATCGTCGCGGCCTTGATCGGCTCGAAGCCGAGCGCGATGAGCATCACCGCGGTGATGGCCACCGGCGTGCCGAACCCGGCCAGGGCCTCGAGCAGGGCGCCGAAACAGAAGGCGATGATGATGGCCTGGATGCGCTGGTCGTCACTCACCCGCGCGAAGGAGCGGCGCAGCACGTCGAAGTGCCCGGACTCCACCGTCATGTTGTAGATCCACAGTGCGTTCAGGACGATCCACATGATCGGGAACAGGCCGAAGGCCGCCCCTTCACTGCCGGCGAGGACCGCCTGCCCCAGCGGCATGGAGTACACGAACACCGCGACGAGCAGCGCGACGACCAGGGAGGCCAGCGCGGCGATCCAGGCCCGCAGCCGCAGGCCGCCGAGCAGGACGAACAATGTGACGAGCGGGATGACCGCCAGCAGGGAACTCAGGAACAGCGAATTTCCGACCGGATCGAGCACCTGTCTGTACATGGATCACGCTCCGGAGCTTGCCGGCCTGCTTCCGTCGTCGAGACTCGTGCCCCGGATCGAGGCGTCCAGAACCTCCGCGGTGTGGCGGAACCGCAACGTGTGTCCCGTACCCAGTGCTGCCGCCACCTGCATGAGGCAGCCGGGGTTGGCCGTGACCAGCCAGTCGGCACCGGTGGCCGCGATGTTCGCGGCCTTGCGCTGCCCGAGCGCCTCTCCGGCCCCGGGCTGGAGCAGGTTGTAGACGCCGGCCGAGCCGCAGCACAGCTCCGCCTCATCGATTTCCAGCAGCGTCAGGCCGGGGATGGATTGGAGCAGTAGGCGTGGCTGGGCGCGGATGCCTTGGGCGTGGGCGAGGTGGCAGGCGTCGTGGTATGCGATGGTCACCCGCAGCGGGTGCCGGGTGGCTCGCGGCCCGAGCTCGGCGACGAACTCCGCGAGGTCGCGCACGCCGGCGGCGAAGTGCGCTGCCTTCGCCGCGTAGGCCGGGTCGTCGCGCAGCAGGTGGGCGTACTCCTTCATCGATGATCCGCACCCGGCCGCGTTGACCACGACCGTCTTCACCCCGGTACGTTCGAAGGTGTCGATGAGCCGCCGTGCGAAGGAGACGGCCTCGGACTCCCGACCGTTGTGCACCGACAACGCCCCGCAGCAGCCCTGCCGTCGGGGGACCACCACGTCGCAGCCCTCGGCGGCGAGCACCCGGGCGGTCGCGGCGTTGACATGGCCGAAGAACGCACCCTGCACGCAGCCGGTGAGCATCCCGACGACGGCCCGGCGCTCGCCCTGCGCCGGCACCAGATCGGGCAGGCGTTCGGTGGCCGACAGCGGTGGCGCGATCGACTCCATCACCCGAAGGCCGGCCGGCAGCCGCTGCGCCAGGCCGCTGCGCCGGAGCAGCCGGCCGGCCCCGGATCGCTGGTAGAGCCGCAGCGGTCCCCGCAGGATCCGCAGGCGGCGCGGGTACGGGAAGAGCGAGAAGATGGCCCCTCGGAGCAGTCGCTCGCGCAGGCCGCGACGGTGGCGGCGCTCCACCTGCGAACGCGTGGCCTCGATGAGCTTGTCGTACTGCACGCCCGACGGGCAGGCCGTCACGCACGCCATGCAGCCCAGACAGGCGTCGAAGTGCCCGACCATCGAATCGCTCAGCGACTCACCTTCCAATCCCTGCTGCATCAGGTAGATGCGCCCACGGGGCGAGTCCATCTCCTCGCCCCACAGGACGTACGTCGGGCAGGAGGGCAGGCAGAAGCCGCAGTGCA
>QHCA01000088.1 GCA_003244095.1 Pseudonocardiales bacterium
CGCCGCGAGGGGGGGCGGGTGGGGCACGCTACTGCGTGCGCGACCCGCCGCACTTCGTCGTTGTCGACACCCGTTCGGACTCCGTCGTCCCGCCCCAGACGCCGTAGGCCTCACCGACGCTGAAGGCGTGCTCACGGCAGCGTTCGAGCACCGGACACCGGTCGCAGACGGCCTTGGCTGCCACCTCGCGCCGCTCGCGGGCCTGGCCGCGTTCGTTCTCGGGGTGGAAGAACAGATCGCTGTCGCTGGCCCGGCAGGCGCCGAGCAACTGCCACTCCCACAGGTGGGCGTGCGGGCGTGGCAGGCGTCGGATGTCTGCCATAGCGGTTCCTCTCGTGCGCACCCCCACGACACCGGATGGGCCAGCCATGCCCAGTTGCGCGCGACTCATGCAACCTGACGTGATCAGTTTCCGCGGGCTCCGGCCCGGTCGCGAATCGCCGACCTGGGGGCGTACTCACCCGCGGTCCAGAGTTGGACCGAACCTGCCGAAGCAACGGAAGGGGTAGGCCCCCGCCAGGCGACGGAAGGGGAGCACGTGGTCACGCTGCTCATTTGTGCCGGGGCACCGGAGACCCGGAGTGCTCTCGAGCGCATCGCGGTCAGCGTGCCCGGTCTCGACCGGGTGCAGTCAACGGTCGACGTGGTGGAGGCCGGCGCCATCGTGCGTAAGGAGCCGCCCGATCTTGTGCTGCTCGACGCTCAACTGCCCGGTGCCGGCCCCGACACCGTCCGCCGGCTGGTCACCAGCCTGGGCGCCCCGCGGGTGTTCATGCTCGGCTCGCGTGACGACTATGCCGCGATGGCCCTGGCCCTGGCCGCCGGTGCCAGCGGATTCGTCCGGCCGGACGTCTCCAGCGTGGAATTGGCCGCTCTGCTCGCGCATGTCCTGAGTGGCCGGCGCGTGGGTGGCGCCGTGCCGCCCGAGCACGTCGTCGCGGCCCAGGCGGCTGCCCAGGTGCCGGTGCAGCGCCCGGTGCTCACCGAGCGCGAGGTGCAGGTGCTCTGCGGCATGTCCGAGGGCAGGAGCAATGCCGAGATCGGCCGCGGTCTCTACCTGTCCGAGGACACCGTGAAGACGCACGCCCAACGGCTGTTTCGCAAACTTGGTGTAAACGATCGAGCACACGCTGTTGCTTCGGGTTTCAGATTGGGCGTCCTTTCGTAGCGGGGGAAGACGCCACCGCCTCAGCGCGTTACCGTCACGTCGTACCCGAGTAACAAAGGGACAGCCGACGACGATGGACAGAACACAGTCGGAGCCGGACTTGTCGGCTCTTGCCGCCCGCGCGGCGGCGGGCGACGCCGCGGCGGCGGATGCGCTGCTGTCTCGAGTGCGCCCGCTCGTCCTGCGTTACTGCCGCGCACGCCTCGGGCGCGGTGGGGGTGGGTCGTACGGCACCGCGGACGACGTGGCACAGGAGGTGTGTTTGGCCATGCTGACGGCACTGCCGCGCTACCGCGATGTCGGCCGCCCCTTCGCCGCCTTCATCTTCGGGATCGCCGCGCACAAGGTCTCCGACGCGCATCGGTCCGTTGCCCGCGACCCGAGCCTGCTGGCCGAGGACCTGCCCGACCGGCCCGATCAGGCGGCCGGCCCCGAGGCGGCGGCCATCGCCACCGCGGACGCCCAGGCGGCCCGCGCGTTGCTCGCGACGTTGCCTCCGCAGCAGCGCGAGGTCCTCGTGCTGCGGGTGGCGGTCGGCTTCAGCGCCGAGGAGACCGGCTCGGCCCTCGGGATGAGCCCCGGTGCGGTCCGGGTCGCCCAGCACCGGGCGCTGGCCAAACTGCGGTCACACGTGAAGTTGCGGGAGATGTCGGCATGAGGCCCGCCGACGCCACTCGTCTCCGCGGATGCGGCATGGGCAATGCGGAGGCGGCATGAGCGAGCCGCTCGAGTTGGCCGCGGTCCAGCGCGACGACGTGCTGCTCGACCGCCTGGCTCGCCGGGATGCCTGCGCCGCGGATGCGCATGTGGTCGCCGCCCTCCTCGCCGGCCTGAGGGCAGACATCTGCGCTGACGAGGACCCGCCGTCGGCCGAGGGCGAGGGCGAGGCGCGTCGGCGGCCGGTTGTCCCGTCTGCCCGCCGGCGGGCGGCCCGGCCGGCGGTCGCGGGACTGGTCGCCGCCGCCTTCCTGCTGTCCGCCACCGGGGTCGCGGCCGCCGCCTCCCGGGCCACCCCCGGCAGCGTGCTCTGGCCGGTGGCCCAGGTGGTCGCACCGGCGCACGTGCACAGCGTCATGGCCCGCGAACGTGTCCTGCGGTCGCTCGCGGTCGCCAAGACGCAGGCCGGGCGGGGCGACTCGGTGGGCGCGCGGGCAAGCCTCGACGACGCGATCAGCCGGGTCGACGAGGTGCACGACGCTGACGGCAGATCCACGCTGGAGGCGAAGGTCACCGCGCTGCGGATCCTGCTGGACGGTCCGGCGCCCGCGCCCGGCTCGCCGCCTGCGGGCGGCCCGCTCCCGAGCGCGTCCCCGGTGCAACCATCACCGGGTGGCTCGCCCGAGCCCAGCGCGTCGCCGGACCCCAGCCCGGCACCCTCGCCGGACCCGACCTCGACTCCAGATCCGAGCGTCGCGCCCACACCGGGCACCCTGTCGTCCCCTGCCGCCGCGCCCAGCTGACTCAGCTGTCGCGCTGAGCCTCGGTGTCCTGCACGCCATCGGCGTAGCCGCGGGCGTACTCCCAGCTCACGTAGTGCGTGGGGTCCGGGTCGTAGGCCGGCTCGTGCACCGTGGTCTGCCC
Organism: Pseudonocardiales bacterium; assembly: GCA_003244095.1. GTDB lineage: Bacteria > Actinomycetota > Actinomycetes > Mycobacteriales > QHCA01 > QHCA01. The sequence continues at coordinate 2,750 of QHCA01000088.1, forward strand.
GGCGTCGAGAAGCTGCCGCAGGTTGCCGCGCAGCAGCGCCCAGCCGAAGTAGTGGGAGATGCGGCAGTCCTCGCAGTCGACCACGAGCCCTCTCACGTCCTGCGGCTCCAGCAGCGCCTGGTAGACCTCGAGGTCGGCCAGATCCGCGAGCACGTCCTCCCGCTCCTCGGGGGACAGCGGCTCGAGTGCCTCCTCCTCGCCGAGGGCGTCGCCGAAGTCAGCCGCCGGGTCGGCCGGGTCACCGGAGAACGGGTCGCGCGGATCCTCTGTCACTGCGCAACGGTAACGCCGCGCGCCTCGTGTCGGTGCATCGGTGCACCCGTACGATGCAATGACAATGCAGTGACAGTGCAGTGACATTGGGAGAAGCCTGCTCCGGGAAGGTGTCATGGAGATACCTGAGAAGTTCGCCACGCTCGGGCTGACTTTCGACGACGTGCTCTTGCTCCCGGCCGCTTCCGACGTGGTGCCCAGCGAGGCCGATCCCTCGACCCGGCTGTCCCGAGGCATCAGCCTGCGGATCCCGCTGGTGTCTTCGGCGATGGATACGGTGACCGAGGCCCGCATGGCGATCGCGATGGCCCGGCAGGGCGGCGCCGGGGTGCTGCACCGCAACCTCTCGATCGAGGAGCAGGCGCAGCAGGCCGACATGGTGAAGCGTTCGGAGGCCGGCATGGTCACCAATCCGGTGACCTGCTCACCCGAGGACACCCTCGCCGACGTCGACCGGCTGTGCGGGCGGTTCCACATCTCCGGCCTGCCGGTGACCGACGCCTCCGGTGTGCTCGTGGGCATCGTGACCAATCGCGACATCCGCTTCGAGGCCGACCATTCGCGGCAGGTCCGAGACGTGATGACCTCAATGCCGCTGGTCACCGCGCCGATCGGCGTGGCGCCCGACGAGGCGCTGAAGCTGCTGCGGCACCACAAGGTCGAGAAGCTGCCGCTGGTCGACGCCGCCGGCCGGCTGCGCGGGCTGATCACGGTCAAGGACTTCGTCAAGCGCGACCAGTACCCTCTCGCGACCAAGGATCCCGGCGGCCGCCTGGTCGTCGGGGCCGCCGTGGGCGTCGGTGACGACGCCTACAAGCGGGCCCGCACCCTTGTCGAGGTGGGCGTGGACTTCCTGGTGGTCGATACCGCGCACGGGCACTCCCGCGACGTGGTCGACATGGTGCGGCGGCTCAAGGCCGAGACGGCGGTCGACGTGATCGGCGGCAACATCGCCACCCGTGAGGGTGCGCGGGCCCTGATCGAGGCCGGTGCCGACGCGGTCAAGGTCGGTGTCGGGCCCGGCTCGATCTGCACCACCCGCGTGGTCACCGGCGTCGGCGTGCCGCAGGTCACCGCCATCTACGACGTGGCCGGCGTGGCCCGGCCGGCCGGGGTGCCGGTCATCGGTGACGGCGGCCTGCAGTACTCCGGCGACATCGCCAAGGCGATCGTGGCCGGCGCCGACACGGTCATGCTCGGCTCGCTGCTGGCCGGCGTCGACGAGTCGCCCGGCGAGCTGATCTTCATCAATGGCAAGCAGTTCAAGTCCTACCGCGGCATGGGCTCCCTCGGCGCGATGCAGTCCAGAACAGACGGCGTTCGTACGCTCTCCTATTCTCGGGACCGCTACTTCCAGGACGACGTGCTCTCCGACGACAAGCTCGTGCCGCAGGGCGTCGAGGGCCAGGTGCCCTATCGCGGGCCGCTCGACGCGGTCGCTCACCAGCTGGTCGGGGGCCTGCGGGCGGCGATGGGCTTCGCCGGCACGCCGACCATCCCCGACCTCCAGGAACGCGGCACGTTGGTCCGGATCACCTCGGCCGGGCTCAAGGAGAGCCACCCGCACGACGTCCAGATGACCGTCGAGGCGCCCAACTACTCGGGTCACTGAAGTGGCCGACGTCGAGATCGGCCGTGGCCGCACGGCTCGCCAGGGCTACGACCTCTCCGACGTGGCGATCGTGCCGTCGCGGCGCACCCGCGACGTCGACGAGGTCTCCGTGGCCTGGGAGATCGACGCCTTCCGCTTCGAGATCCCGATGGTGGCGCACCCCTCCGACGCCACGATGAGCCCGCCGACGGTGATCGAGATCGGCCGGCTGGGCGGGCTCGGCGTGCTCAACGCCGAAGGGCTGTGGACCCGCTACGGCGACCCGCAGCCGGTCTACGACGAGTTGCTGGCCGCAGCCGCCGACGTCGACAGCGCTACCGCCGTGATCCAGCGGGCCTACGCCGAGCCGGTCAAGCCCGACCTGATCGCCGAGCGGATCGGCCAGATCCGCGAGGCCGGCGTCACGGTCGCCGTACGCCTGTCGCCGCAGCACACCCTCACCCTGGCCAACACCGTGCTCGACGCCGGCGTCGACCTGCTCGTCATCCAGGGCACCATCGTCTCGGCCGAGCATGTCTCCACCGACGTCGAGCCGCTCAACCTCAAGACGTTCATCGCCGACCTCGACGTCCCGGTGATCGTCGGCGGCTGTGCCAACTACCAGACCGCCCTGCACCTCATGCGCACCGGCGCGGCCGGCATCATCATCGGCATCGGCGCCGACTACCTGTCCACGACGACCGAGGTGCTCGGCATCCACGTACCCATGGCCACCGCCATCGCCGATGCCGCCGCCGCCCGGCGTGACTACCTCGACGAGACCGGCGGGCGGTACGTCCACGTGATCGCCGACGGCGACCTCCACACCAGCGGCGACATCGCCAAGGCACTGGCCTGCGGCGCCGATGCCGTCATGCTCGGCGCCGCGATCGCCGACGCGTCGGAGACCCCCGGCCGCGGGGCGTGGTGGGAGTCGGTGGCCGCCCACCCGGCCCTGCCGCGCGGTCACGTCGGCATCCCGCCGGACAACCACAAGGAGCTCGAGTCCTTCGCCCGTCTCCTGCACGGGCCCGACCACTCGGCCGAGGGCCGGACCAACCTGTTCGGTGGGCTGAAGCGGGCGATGGCCAAGTGCGGCTACTCCGACCTCAAGGCCTTCCAGAAAGTAGAGCTGGTCCACCGCTACTGAAGCGTTCGTTACGACGACATCCCGACGGCAGGAGCCAATCGCGTGGCAGGCTGGACAGCAGGCGACATCCCCGACCAGGGTGGCAGGACGGTCCTGGTCACCGGGGCCAACAGCGGCCTGGGCTTCCACACCGCGCTGCAACTGGGCAAGCACGGCGCCCGGGTGCTGATGGCGGCGCGGGACGCCGCCCGTGGCGAACAGGCCGTGGAGCGGGCCCGCGCGGCGGCGCCCGAGGCGACCTTCGAGCTGGTGTCGCTGGACCTTGCCGACCTGGCCTCGATCGCGTCCGCGGCGGCCGACGTGGCGTCGCGAGTCGACCGGCTCGACATCCTCGTCAACAACGCCGGGGTGATGGCGATCCCGTACCAGCAGACCGTCGACGGATTCGAGAAGCAGCTGGGCACCAACCACCTCGGGCACTTCGCCCTGACCGGGCGGCTGCTGCCGCCGCTGCTCGCAGCACCCGCCGCCCGCGTGGTGACGGTGAGCAGCACGGCCCATCGCTCGGCCAACGGGATCAACTTCGACGACCTGCAGAGCGAGCGCTCCTACAGCCCCATGCGCGTCTACGGTCAGACCAAGCTGGCCAACCTGCTGTTCACCGCCGAGCTCGACCGCCGGGCGCGGGGAGCCGGCACCGCCATGGTCAGCGTCGCGGCACATCCGGGACTCGCCTCGACCGGCTTGTTGACGACCCGTCCCGGCGAGCCCGGGCGGGGGTTCTTCGGCGCCTTCTTCAACCCGCTCGTCAAGATCCTCGGCCAGAGCGACGCGGCGGGCGCCTGGCCGCAGCTCTACGCCGCCACGATGCCCGATGTCACCGGCAACGACTACTTCGGTCCCCGTTCCCTGGGCGAGCAGCGCGGCCATCCCAAGAAGGTCGGTCGTACCCCGTGGGCCACCGACGAACGCAGTGCCGCCCGGCTGTGGGAGCTGTCCGAGGGCCTGACCGGCGTGACGTACGACCGGCTCAACGCACCCGCGACATGACCGAGCAGCCGTGACCGGGACGTACGACACCGTTCTCGTCGTCGACTTCGGCGCGCAGTACGCCCAGTTGATCGCGCGCCGGGTGCGCGAAGCGCACGTCTACAGCGAGATCGTGCCGCACGACATCCCGGTCGCCGACCTGCTGGCCCGCAAGCCCAAGGCGATCATCCTCTCGGGAGGCCCGTCGTCGGTCTACGCGCCGGGTGCGCCTGGCCTGGATCCGGCCCTGCTCTCCGCGGGCATTCCGACGCTGGGGATCTGCTACGGCTTCCAGGCGATGGCCCAGGTGCTCGGTGGGCAGGTCACGCACACGGGGTTGTCGGAGTTCGGCGGCACGTCGCTGTCGGTGGTGACGCCGGGCCTGCTCCTGCGTGGCCTGCCGGAGCGGCAGCCGGTGTGGATGTCGCACGGCGACTCGTGCACCGCAGCCCCGCCGTCGTGCACCGTCACGGCTTGTTCACCCGGCGCGGCGGTGGCGGCGTTCGAGGACACGGCGCGGGGGCTTTTCGGCGTTCAGTTCCACCCTGAGGTCATGCACACCGAGCACGGCCAGCGCATCCTGGAGCGTTTCCTGTACGACGGCGCCGGCTGCCTCCCGCAGTGGACCGAGGCCAACATCATCGAGTCCCAGGTCGATGCCATCCGGGCGCAGGTCGGCGGCAAGCGGGTGATCTGCGGCCTGTCCGGCGGGGTCGACTCGGCCGTAGCGGCAGCCCTGGTGCAGCGAGCCGTCGGTGACCGGCTGACCTGCGTCTTCGTCGACCACGGCCTGCTTCGCAAGGGCGAGGCCGAGCAGGTCGAGCGGGACTTCGTGGCGGCGACCGGCGTACGCCTGCATGTCGTCGAGGCCACCGCGGCGTTCCTGGTCGCCCTCGACGGGGTGAGCGACCCGGAGGACAAGCGCAAGGCGATCGGCCGGGAGTTCATCCGGGCCTTCGAAGGCGCGGCCCGGGCGATCTCCGCGGCCGAGCCGGTCGACTTCCTCGTGCAAGGGACGCTGTACCCCGACGTGGTGGAGTCCGGCGGGGGCGCCGGCACCGCCAACATCAAGTCGCACCA
>QHCA01000089.1:0-7389 GCA_003244095.1 Pseudonocardiales bacterium
AAGATCACCCAGATCTACGAGGGGACCAACCAGGTGCAGCGCATGGTGATGGCTCGCCAGCTGCTGAGGTAGCGCTCACCGGCTTCCGGCCCGGCCGACGTAGCGGATGCCGGTGGCCCGGATCAGGCCGGCCGTGACGGCGGCCTGTTCTGCTGCCTCGGTGACCTCGTGCAGGTCGGCGAAGAAGTACGCGGTTTCGGCGCTCAGCCGGGTGTCGAACCTCGCCGTCAGCGACCGCAGGATCTGCCGTCCCGTGTGCAGCTCGCGCAGCCAGCCCGGATGCCCGTCCGGCGCTGGTGGCGCCAGCCGTTCGAAGCACCACCGGGCGGTGGCCTCGTCGAAGCGTTCACGGGCCCACTCCACGACCACCAGCGTCCCGCCTGGCGCCAGTGCGGCCGCCACCCGGTCCAGGACGGTGTCCAGGCCGGCGACGCGATGCAGCGAGGTGCACGCCACGATGGCCTCGACCGGGTGCTTGACGGGGTAGCCCTCGAACTCCGCTTGGACGTAGCCCCGTGCTTGCGGCGCGTTCGGGTCGACCCCGACGGCTGCGTAGCCGGCGTCGTGCAGCGCCGGCACGAACCCGCCCTTCGTCCCACAGCCGATCTCGAGCACGGTTGCCGGCGGGCGGGGCAGGTGATCGGCCACGAACGGCCAGGTGGCCGCCAGCCAGGGATCCTCAAGTGTCATGCCCGTACGGTGGCTGCCTTCTGGCATAACCACAACTGCGGGTTCCACAGGCCAGGCATACGCTGGCGACATGCTTGGTGTCGCCCGGCTGCGGCTGCTGGTCGCCGTCGCCGACGCCGGCTCGCTGACGGCGGTGGCGGCCGCACTCACCTTCAGCCAGCCGGCTGCGGATCGGATCGTTCTCGAGCGCCACCCCGACTAGCTCGGCCCGCACGCACCACGTGCGAATCGGCGGACCTGCCGCAAGTGATGGCCAGCCCTGGCTTGATGGTCGAGGTGCAGCCAAGAGTTAACCGAATCGTCTTCGTGTCGCTACCGGCGAGCCACCCCACCTACGGGCAAAATAGGGAGGAGGCCCCTCCATGTATGAGATGGAGGGGCCTCTCCGTGCCTCACTGCACGCCAGCCGATTGCTCGGCCACCTGCGTTGCGAAGCACATCACCAGTCTCAACGGACCCGGTCCGAGTGCCGGTCGCCCGACCCTCTTCGCGTTGCCGAAGTCTCCTTCGGCGCGGTCCCCGTTTCCGGTGACTGAGAGATTTGTAGTGCCTTCGCGGCCGGCACACAAGGGCTTTCTGCGGATTATCTGAGCAAGTTCAAGATTCTTTTCTCCGCCCACAGGATGTCCACAGAGGGCCTTCGGTTGTCCCCCGAATTGGCTGCTTGTCCACCGGTCTGTCCACCGGCTCATCCACAAGCCGTCGGCGTCTCGAGCGAGGTTGGGTCGACCGGCGCGCAGGTTCCTGCGGTCGACACTGGGGCGGCGGGGTCCCCGTGAGGGCCTACGTGCACAGCCCGGCCGGCGGGCAGGGGATGAACGCCGGCATCCAAGATGCCGTGGACCTGGCCCAGATCCTCGCAGCCGTTATCGGCGACGGGGCGCCCGAAGGCGCCCTCGACGCCTACGAGCGCCGGCGCCGGCCGGTCGCTCAGGACGTCGTCGCGCTGACCGACCGGGCCACCCGGATGGCCACCGTGCACGCGCGTCCGGCCCGCGCGGCGCGCAACCTCGTGATCGGCCTGGTCGGGCGCCTGCCCGCCGTCCGGTACCGCATCGCCTATCAGGTCGCCGAGCTGGCGCGCCCCGGCTAGCCGGATTACCGTCACTGAGGTGATCGACGCCGTCCTGACCCAACCCTGCCGCGTGGGGGCTGGCGCACCGGATCACCACTGCGCATGGCGAGATCGCCTGGGATCACTTCGGCGACGGCCCTCCCGTGGTGCTGGTGCACGGGAGGCCCAGCCGCTCCGTGCTCTGGCGCAACATCGCTCCGCTACTCGCCGACCGCCACTCGGTCTACGCTCTCGACCTGCTGGGCTTCGACCAGTGGGAGGGCGAGCTCGGCCAGCGGTTGTGGCTGCGTAACGTGCGCGGGTTCGACGAGCAGGACACGCTGACTTCGAGCCGCTGCTCGACACGATGCAGACACCCACCCGCAACGTCTGAGGCGAGCAGGACCGATGGCTGCCGCTTGAGGTCAGCGCCCGGCTAGTGGCCCGGCTGCCGGTCGCGGACCGCGTGGGCTGAGGGCGCGCGACACTCTGGCGGAGGCTGTCAGGGAGCCGGCGACGAGGGCGACTTGTTCACCACGATGTCAAGCCAGATTGCTAGCCTGGCACCTGCATCACCGGGGGCTCGCCGGACACCGTCAGTGGCGGCCCGGTCTTGGCCCGGACCTCATCCACGGTCACGCCGGGTGCCAACTCCAGCAGGACGAGCCCCTCGGCGGTGACGTCGATGACCGCATGGTCGGTGATGATCCGCTGCACGCAGCCGCGACCGGTGTAGGGCAGTGTGCACTCCTCGACGATCTTGTGCGAGCCGTCCCGGGCCACATGCTCCATCAGCACGATGACCCGCTTGGCGCCGTGCACCAGGTCCATCGCCCCGCCCATCCCCTTGATCATCTTGCCGGGGATCATCCAGTTGGCGAGGTCACCGGTGTGGGAGACCTGCATGGCACCGAGGATCGCCGCGTCGATGTGCCCCCCGCGGATCATCCCGAAGGACAGGGCCGAGTCGAAGAACGAGGCCCCCGCCTGCACGGTCACCGTCTCCTTGCCCGCGTTGATCAGGTCGGGATCCTCCTCGCCGTCGTACGGGTAGGGCCCGACCCCGAGGATGCCGTTCTCGCTCTGCATGACCACGGTGATGTCGGCCGGCAGGTAGTTGGGCACGAGGGTCGGCAGGCCGATGCCGAGGTTGACGTACTGCCCGTCGAGCAACTCCTGTGCCGCCCTGGCCGCCATCTGCTCGCGGGTCAGTGCCACCTCAGCTCCCCTCGCGTGGACGTACGGTGCGCCGCTCGATCCGCTTGCCCTCCGTACCGACCGGTCCGACAACCCGTTGTACGAAGATGCCGGGGGTGTGGACGTTCTCGGGGAGGAGCTCGCCCGGCTCGGCCAGTTCCTCGACCTCGGCGATGGTGATCTGCCCGGCCATCGCGCACAGCGGGTTGAAGTTGCGGGCCGACTCGTGGAACACCAGGTTGCCGTGCCGGTCGCCCTTGGCGGCGCGGACCAGCGCGAAGTGGGTGACGATGCCCTCCTCGAGGACGTAGTCGCGACCGCCGAAGGAGCGCACCTCCTTGGCCGGGCTGGCCACCGCGATGCCGCCCTCGGGGTCGTAGCGCCAGGGCAGGCCGCCATCGGCGACCTGGGTGCCCACGCCGGCCAGGGTGTAGAAGGCGGGGATGCCGCAGCCACCGGCCCGCAGCCGCTCGGCCAGCGTCCCCTGTGGGCACAGCTCAACCTCGAGCTCGCCGGAGAGGAACTGCCGGGCGAACTCCTTGTTCTCCCCGACGTAGGAGCTGGTCATCCGGCTGATCCGGTGGTCCATCAGCAACTGTCCGAGCCCCGCGTCGTCCACCCCGCAGTTGTTGGACACCGCGCGCAGATCGCCGACGCCGGCGTCGTACAACGCGCCGATCAGCGTGATCGGGATGCCGCACAGGCCGAAGCCGCCCACCGCCACCGTCGACCCGGGGCCGATGTCGGCGACCGCCTCGGCCGCGCTGCCTACCAGCTTGTTCATCGGCTGCTCCTCACCAACTGTGCGTCACGGGCCGACCCTAATCCAACCGGCGGGTACGCTCGACCGTCACGCCGATTGTCGCGGTGACCCGCTCGTCGGCGACCCGGCCGGCCAGCTTGGCCTGGTCGGCGTTGCGGCACAGCACGATCGAGGCCTGCGCCACGAGTGGCGTGAGCAGCCAGTCGAGCGCGTGCTCGACGCCGAACGTGCCACCCACCAGTACTCGGTCAGCGCCGGTCAGGCCCACCTCGTCGACCCATGCCTGGGCCGCCATCGTCTCCAGCTGCCCGGACTGCCGACGCGAGGCGAAGGCGTCACCGGCGGAGAGGACCTCGGCGGCGTAGTCGAGGACACCGGCGGGCGTGGCCTGCAGCGGGCGGTTCATCGGGCCGAGCGACAACCCGACCACCTCGCGGCCCCCGGTCTCCAGCAGTGCTGCGAGGCGCGGCTCGTCGGCGATCACTACGGTGGCCTCGCCCGACTCAGGCTGCGGGCGGGCGCCCATCGACCACAGGGCCAGCAGCACGACGGCGGTCTGCCAGTGCGCCGGGAGGAGCACCGCCACGTCCTGGCCGGGTTGGACGTCGACGTCATCGGTCAGCAGGTTGGCCGTCTTGGCGACCCAGTTGGCCAGTGTGGTGGCCGACAACTCCGTCCGCTCCCCGGTCGCGTCGTCGTAGTAGGTGATCAGCGGGCCGGCCGGGTCGCGCTTGAGCGCGGCCTGAAGCAGTGCCGACGGCGAGTCGGTCATGAATCACTCCTCGGTGTCGGTCCCCACCATGCCCGACCGCTACCCCGCCGATGTCGGCCGGCCAGGTTCCTGCTGGTGTGGCGCGCTGGTGTGGCGCGTTGGTGGTAGCTGTTCGAGATGAGAACGATCTTGTAGAGGGCAGTGAAAGATCCTCAAGCCGCGTGCTGTTGTTGCCTGCGGCTGAAATGCTTGGAGGATGGTCTCCCTGTGGTCGACCCTAGATCTCGGCCGTGCTGCGTCCAACGTCACAAGTGAATTCAAGGGCGATTGGTACAAGGATCCATGGGGATGGCCTGAGCTGCGGTGGCTGGCGGCCGATGGTCATGAGGCCGTGTTTGAAGACTGCAGGTCCTCCGGTGCTCGCAGGGTCGCCCTGCTAGACGTGCCGAAGGAGAACTGGGGGACGCGGCCGGCCGTCGTCTTAGACATCGTTGACCGCCTCATGTATCAGTCACTCATTGACAGCATCAGTTTGCCCTTGATCGGGGGCCTGCCAGCGGATGTGTACGGGTGGCGTCTTGCGCCAGTCGCACCGACGAGGGCGAGATATCAGTCCAACAAGATCCAATGGGACTCTTATCGTGGTCGACTAAGAGAACTGGCCTCGGTAAACTCTGTGGCCCTGAAGTCGGACATCGTCTCGTTCTTTGCGAGTGTCACAACCGATGTACTGTCCGAGTGCATTCAAGATCGGGTGAGCCCAGGAGTCATCGCCGACAGGCTAATCAGCTTCCTTGAGGGTTCGCAGCGACCCACTCGTTCGGGTTTACCGCAACGCTCGCTCGCCTCTGCTATTTTGGCGAATGTGGTGCTTGGTCCGCTCGACGATGTTCTGTTGGGTTACAGATTGGATGCGTTTAAAGGAACGTTTTTCGAGTCGCTCGGCCCGGGGTTCACGCGCTGGATGGATGATATTTGGCTATTCCTCGACGATCCAGCGAAAGCACGGCAGGCTCAGCGAGACTTGCAGCACGCCGCGCACACTATAGGACTCCATCTAAATTCAGCGAAGACGGATCTCCTTGAAGGTGACAGGGTGGCCGAAGAGGCTCTACTGATCGAGCACAGTGCCATTGATGAGGCAATCGAAGATGACGGCGACTTCGGAAAACTCGAGGAGATGATCGATCGAATACTTGATGATCCTGATCATATAGGCCGTACGACGGTGAAGTTTGTTGTGAGTCGACTTCTTAAACACAAGACGAACTATAAGACCGATGAGCTACTCGCTGTCGCACACAGAATGCCACACGTTGCGGATTCGTTGGCACGTCTGTTCAAGGCGCGTATGACCTCGGGCTTGTTGCAGGACTGGTTCCTTGAGTACTGCGACAGTGACTGGTCTAGCTTTCCGTGGGCGATCGCCCAATATAGCCGAATGTTTGCGAGTGGGACAATTCCCCGCAGGGCAACCCGTGAATTTTTCATGGAACGGTTGAGTGATGCGAACACAGAACTTCCGCTTCTCGCCGTGGCGGTACAAAGACTAGCCAGGTGGGACGCGCCCCAGTGTCGGTCATTGGCGAGCGATGCCTTGCGTCGCGCTGATAATCCGCAACCAAGGCGGGTACTTGCGCTCGGCGCGCTGTGTGCTCGTGCCACTCGCCGATCAGTGCGACTCTGGCTCGGTGCTGAGCCTGAGAATCGAACTACGTTGAAGTTCTTGGAGTCTTGTGACTTTCATGCGCCACCGGTGCGGCCAACATATGCTCGTTAACATCTGCTGATTCGACGATCACAGGGAATCAGGCGCCATCGGAGGTGGGAGCAGCCTGACGGATGGCTGCTCCGCTGCGTCGATGTCTTGCAGTGTTGGTTGGCACGATTGCTCGCACCTGTGACAACAACACCACCAAGCCCTCCACCATGGCGGCTGGACCGTCACCCTCGACGGCCACGGCCTGCCGGCCTTCACCCCGCCACCCTGGATCGACCCCCACCGGCAACCCCGCCAACACCACCGCTACCGGCTCCGGCATCTCGCCCACGAGGTCGGAGATCGGGCTCCACCGGCCCGCGAGTGAGTAGTCTCCGATGAAATTACAACGGCGCGATTTGTTTAGCCCGTCCGGCCGGTCCGACGAGACACGGTTGTGCAGAGACATCGCTGCCCGCTGCCTCATCAGGCCCCACACACCGGGAGTCACCCGTGCGCCGAGTTTCCACCACCGCCATGCTGTCCGTCCTTGCCGTGCCCGTTCTGCTGGCGATTCCGGTCACGACGTTGCCGTCGCCGAAGGCGCACCCGGTCAAGCCGAGCGAGCAGCTGGTCACCCTCGGCAGCTTCGACCGGCCGGCAGCGGGCGTATTGGCCAGTGCCAAGCAGGGCATCGTCGGCAGCGTGCCTACGCTGAGCGTCCGTGAGGAGGCCACCCACAGCTACTCCGCCGTCGCCGTCACCTGGGCGGCCGACAAGGGCCTCGGCCCGGTGACAGCGCAGGTACGCGGCAAGCAGGGCAGCAGGTGGACCGAGTGGCACACGGCAGAAGCCGACGACCAGAGCCCGCCGGCGCGAGGTGAGAAGCGGCTGGGCAGCGAGCTGGTCTGGCTCGGCCCGAGCCAGGGCGTCGACGTCTCCGTGACCAGCGCCAGCGGCAGGTCCCCGAGGGATGTCGCCGTGCGGCTGATCGACCCCGGTACGTCGGCCGCCGACGCCAGCCCCGGTGGCCGGCAACCCCGCGCGAAGGCCAACGCCGACCCGACCCGGCCGACGATTTATGCCCGCGACCAATGGGGTGCCGACGAGAGCATCATGACCTGGCCGCCGGAGTACAACTCCACGATCAAGGCCGGCTTCCTGCACCACACGGTCCAGGCGACGAGCTACACCCCGGCTCAGGTGCCGGCGATGATCCGGGCCGACTACCAGTACCACGCGGTCGGGCGTGGCTGGGGCGACATCGGCTACAA
>QHCA01000089.1:7469-8971 GCA_003244095.1 Pseudonocardiales bacterium
CCTCGCGCTACTCCGCCCCCGCCGCAGTCCAGACCTCCGTCGCGAAGATGTTCGCCTGGAAGCTGGCGATGTACGGCCGGTCGCCGTACGGCACCGCCGTGCTCACCTCCACCGGCGGTGGCACCAGCCGCTATCCGGCCGGCACGGTGGTCTCCAAGCCCGTGGTCATGGGACACCTCGACGTCGGCGCGACGGCCTGTCCGGGGCGGTACGGCTATGCCGCCCTGCCCTACATCCGCTCGCTGACCGCGAAGCTCATGGTCACCGGTGCCACCGACGGCGGCCCCACCGGCCCGTGGCCGCTCACCGGTGACCAGATCTTCGCCTACTCCGGCGGGCCACGCGTGATCAACGGCTCGGATGCGCAGGCGGCCTATCGCCCCTACATCGCCGCGATCCAGCGGGAGGTCGTGGTGGCGCAGACCAGCCGGTACGACTCCGCAACCGTCAACGGCGTGTCCCGCTGGCAGGGCCTGGTCGGGCTGCCACGGACCGGCGTCGTCGACAGCACCACGTGGCAGACGATGACGGTCCGATGAAGCGGCTCCTTGCCGCAGTGCTCACCGCCGTGGCCGTCGTCGCCGTCAGCGTGGCCCTGGCCGGCCCCGCGGCGGCGGCGGACACGGTCACCGTGCCGTCATCGGGCAGCCTCGCCGTGACCGGCCACGGGTACGGACACGGGCACGGCATGTCGCAGTACGGCGCAAAGGGCGGGGCGATCCACGGTGCCACCGCTCCCCAGATCGTTGCGTTCTACTACCCGGGTACGACCGCCGCGACGCTCGCCAACACCAACGTCCGGGTGCAGCTCACCGCCAACGGCGGCCTGCCCGTCGCGGTGACGTCGCACGCGGCCCTGCAGGTGCGCGACGCCGTCACCGGCGGGCTCACGGCGCTGACGACGGCCTATCCGATGTGGCGGATCAGCTACTCGACCACCTACGGATACCTGCTGCAGTACCTGTCCGCCTCGGTCTGGCACACCCAGGCCACCTCGACGCACGGCATGGGCTTCGTCGGCGGCTACACCAACCGGCTCTTCCCGGCCTCGGCGTCGACCGTCAACTTCACGAACGTTCCGTCAACCGCCTACCGTGGCGAGCTCCGGCTGGTCTGGACCGGTGCGTCGCTGATCACCGTCAACTACGTTCTGATGGACCTCTACCTGCGCAGCGTCGTGCCGCGCGAGAGCCCGGCGTCGTGGCCGGCGGCGGCGCTGCAGGCACAAGCCATCGCCGCCCGCTCGTACTCCGGCTACAAGCGGGCCACCGGCACGGCACGGGTCTACGACGTGTACGACACGACGGCCGACCAGGTCTACGGCGGCTACGTGCACTACGCCAACTGGGCGGCCACCGGCGTGGGCCAGGAGGACAGCCGGACCGACGCCGCGGTGGCGGCCACGGCCAACCAGTTCCGGACCTACGGCGGCACGCCGATCTTCGCGCAGTTCAGTAGCTCCAACGGCGGGGGTGCGGCGGCCCGGGCGGGGCCCCCCCCCC
>QHCA01000090.1 GCA_003244095.1 Pseudonocardiales bacterium
ACGCGCCGCCGACCGGCCGGATCACCCGGTTCCTCAACGTCAGCGGTGAAGTGGCCGGGCTGGCCAAGGTGGGGCCGATCAAGAGCCAGAGCGACAAGGTCATCGCCCTGCTGCGCTCGCAGCAGACCGCGGTGCACATCGTCACCCTGCTCGAGGAGATGCCCGTACAGGAGACCGTCGATGCCGTGGGCGAGCTGAGAGCCAGCGGGCTGCCGGTGGGTGCGGTGATCGTCAACATGACCCGTCAGGCGCTCCTGCCGGCCGGCAAGATCGACCGTGCCGAGGTCGCGGCCGGGCTGGCCGAGGCGGGGATCGCGGCCGGCGAGCCGGTGCTGGACGCCCTGCTGCACGAGTCGGCCGAACACCTCGAGCGGATGCGGGTGGAGCGACGCGAACGCAAGGCACTCACCGCCGTCCGCCGCCCGCTCCTGGAGCTGCCCTTCCTGACCGACGGCATCGACCTGGTCGCCCTGCGCGAGCTGTCCGAAGCCCTGCGCGACCAGGGCGTCGTCGCCGCGTGAAGGCACCCGCTCTCGACGTCGACCACCTGCTGGCCGACCCCGGCACGCGCATCATCGTGTGCTGCGGCAGCGGCGGGGTCGGCAAGACGACGACGGCGGCCGCCCTCGCGCTGCGGGCAGCTGAGCTCGGCCGCGTCACGGTCGTGCTGACCATCGACCCGGCCCGCCGGCTGGCCCAGGCACTGGGCCTCACGACGTTGGACAACACCCCCCGCCAGGTACAGGGCGCGGGAAGGAACGGCGGCGAGCTGCACGCCATGATGCTCGACATGAAGCGCACCTTCGACGACGTGGTGCTGGCCCACACGACCGCGGACAAGGCGCAGCAGATCTTCGCCAACCCCTTCTACCAGGCGATGTCGACGTCGTTCGCCGGCACGCAGGAGTACATGGCGATGGAGAAGCTCGGCCAGCTCCGCGCCGACGACAGCTGGGAGCTGATCGTCGTGGACACGCCGCCGAGCCGCTCCGCGCTGGATTTCCTCGACGCCCCGCAGCGGCTGTCCCGCTTCCTCGACGGCCGGATGATCCGCCTGCTGCTCGCCCCGGCCAAGGCCGGCGGGCGGATGTACGTCAAGGTCCTGGGTGTCGGCATGAACGTCTTCGGCCGGGTCGTCGCCAAAGTGCTCGGCACCCAGCTGCTCAGGGAGGTGTCGGCCTTCGTCGCCGCCCTCGACACGATGTTCGGCGGGTTCCGGGAGCGCGCACAGGCCACCTACGACCTGCTCAAGAAGCCCGGCACCGCCTTCCTCGTCGTCGCCGCCCCGGAGTCGGACGCGCTGCGCGAGGCGTCGTACTTCGTCAGCCGCCTCGCCGAGGAGCAGATGCCGCTCGCCGGGCTGGTCCTCAACCGGGTGCACCTGACCGGCGCGCCCGGGCTCACCGCCGAGCGGAGCCTCGCGGCGGCCGAGACGCTGGAGGAGACGGGTGGCTCGGCGACCGCGTCCGGTGCCCTGCGGGTGCATGCCGACCGGGCCCGGCTGGCACAGCGGGAACGCCGGCTGGCCGAACGGTTCAGCTCGGCCCACCCGCAGGTCCCGGTCGCTGAGGTGCCGGCCCAGGCAGCGGACATCCACGACCTGCCCGGATTGCGCCGTGTGGGTGCCGCGCTGCGGGGACGTTAGAGCGGTACGGAAGGCGGCGCACAGCCAGGCGACCGGCGGGACCGGCGGGGCCGGCGGGGCCGGCGGGGCCGGCGCTAGCCGGCGACCGGAAGGTCGTGCTGGTCATGCTGGCGGCGGGCGGCGTCGAGCAGCCGCGTCCAGGACCGCACGTCGGGGCGGCGGCGCAGCAGGGCGCGGCGCTCGCGCTCGGTCATGCCGCCCCAGACGCCGAACTCGACGCGGTTGTCGAGCGCGTCGGCGAGGCACTCGGTGCGTACCGGGCAGCCGATGCAGACCGCCTTGGCGCGGTTCTGGGCGGCTCCCTGCACGAACAGCGAGTCGGGATCGGCCTGCCGGCACGCGGCTTTAGTGCCCCATATCGCCGTGTGATTCATGAGCCGCTTCCCTTCGAGTGCAATGACCTCTGCCGAACTGTGATCGGTACGTGCTTGCGTCCCTGTGAACCGTACGAAGTGGACACTGGCAGCGACACTCCCTAAACGGACGGTTATGCATAGCTCGATCGGACTATCGCCGACGCACATCGGCCCTATTCCCGTGCTGACGCTCAGTGACCTCGCCTCGGGCTCAGTGCTCCAGTGAGGTCCCTGCGTCTACCATCGGCGCGCGCTGCCGAGAGCTAAAGGGGCAAATCGCTGCCGATCCCCACGGTCGGGCCGAGGCAGCACATTCCCCGCGGCCGCCGTACTCTGTCGACCGTGAGGAATGACACCGAACCGTCCAAGCTGGCAGCCGGCGGCACCCTGCTGCTGGTCAGCGCCCTGCTCGGCCTCGTCTCAGCGTTCCTGATCTTCCCGGTCTTCGGCGGCGTCGGCCTGGCGGCCAAGGCCGCGGCCGCGACGTTCGACAGCCTGCCGACGGACCTCAAGACGCCTCCGCTCCCGCAGCGGTCGACGCTGCAGACCGACGACGGCAAGTACCTCGCGTCGTTCTACTCGGAGAACCGGATCACGGTCACCCTCGCCGAGGTCCCGAAGATCACGCAACAGGCCGTCATCTCTATCGAGGACAGTCGCTTCTACGAGCACAAGGGCGTCGACACCCGCGGCATCCTGCGCGCCCTCGTCCGCAATCAGCAGGCCGGCGGGGACGTGCAGGGCGCCTCGACGCTTACCCAGCAGTACGTCAAGCGGGTGCTGCTGGAGCAGGCCGTCCAGTCCGGTGACAAGGCCGCGGCCGCGGCGGCCACCGACAAGAACAAGGGCCGCAAACTCCGCGAGATCCGCTACGCGCTGGCGCTCGAAGACAAGTTGAGCAAGGACGACATTCTCGGGCGCTATCTCAACATCGCCTATTTCGGTGCCGGCGCCTACGGCATCGGCGCTGCCGCGTACGTGTACTTCCACAAGTCCGTCAATCAGCTCACCCTGGCGGAGTCGGCCCTACTCGCCGGACTGCTACAGAGCCCGAGCCACTACGACCCCTTCAACGGCAACGGCAGCGAGGCGATCTCGCGGCGCAACGTCGTCCTCGGCCGGATGGCCCAACTCAACGTCATCCCCGAGGCTGCCGCCGAAGCGGCCGCAAAGGAGCCACTCAGGCTCAAGCGCAGCACGGTGCCCAACGGCTGCCTCAAGTCGCAGTACGGCCTCTTCTGCGACTACGTGCGCCGCTTCCTGCTCGGCGATCCGTCCATGGGTCCGACCAAGGAGGCGCGGGAGGCCCGGCTGTTCAAGGGCGGCCTGGTCATCAAGACGACACTGGACCCGAGACTGCAGGCGCTTGCCGACACTGCGGCCCAGAAGACCTTCAGCCCGACCAACCGCAACGTCGGCGGAATAGTGGTCGTCGAGCCCGGCACCGGCAAGGTCAAGGCGATCGGTGAGTCACGGACGTTCAACCAGGACCAGAACCCGTACCTGACCAATCGGCAGTTCCAAACCGGGTCGACGGCCAAGGCGTTCGTCGCGGTTGCCGCCCTGCAGAAGGGCATGCCGCTGACCACCGCTATCAACTCCCCGCACGATTACAAGTCGCCGATCTTCTACGACAAATTCCCGGGCAATCCTTATCCGGTCCAGAACGACGCCCCAGGGATGCACGGGCTCTACGACATGCGCTCGGGCATGGCCGCCTCGGCCAACACCTACTTCGTGCAGTTGGCCGAGCGGGCGGGCATCGACAATGCCGTCAGGGCGGCCATCGCCATGGGTGTCTCTGACCCGGTCATCGACGAGGCCACCGGGCAGAAGGAGTTCGACAGCTACCTCAGCGACCCCAAGGGCCATGGCGCGTTCACGCTGGGCGCGGCCGGCATCAGCCCGATCGACATGGCCAACGCCTACGCCACGCTCGCGGCGCGCGGCTTGCACTGCACCGTCAGCCCCATCCTGTCGGTGACAGATCGCACCGGCAAACCGCTGGTCATCGGTAAGCCCGTCTGCAAGCGCACTATCGCCCAGGACGTCGCCGACGCGGCGACGGAGGCGTTGTCCTGGGTGGTCAGCCCCAAGGGCCACGTCATCAACGGCAACACCGGCGGCGGAGCGGCCATCGGCCGCCAGCCGGTCGCGGGCAAGACCGGCACCACCCAGGA
>QHCA01000091.1 GCA_003244095.1 Pseudonocardiales bacterium
TACGCGCGGCACGACGGTCACGCAGACCTTCTGCGCGAACGGATAGACGGCCGTACCGGCCACTGAGCTGCCGGTTCTCACCGCAGCGGCGCGGGAGGGGCGTGGTCCGATTCACGCCGGCCATGGCCGGCGCAGCGCTCGGCCTAGGGCTTGGCAGGGTTCCTGCGCTCGATGTCCGCCACCGCTGCCAACGCCAGATGCCACGGGTACCTGGGCAGGTGACGACGTACCGCACGCGCTCACTTGGCCCGGCTTTTCAGGCGGGCACCCCGGTCGTCCGGGCCGGCGTCTCCGGTCTCAGACGCACCAGACGAACGTGTCTGGTGCCGATTCGGGGGACTGGTCCGTCTGGCCGTACGCCATTCGCGTGTCGACTCTGCCGGGTGAGGCGGCACTGACCAGGATGTCGGCCTCGGCCAGTTCAGCGGCCAGGATGCATGTCAGAGCATTCAAGCGGCTTTAGACACGCGATAGGCCGCGCTCCCCGTGCCCATCTGATGGCCATGGCCGTGTTGTTCACGAGTGCGGCCGTGGGTGAACCCGATGTCGGCCATGGCCCGCACCACGCTTGCCGGGTCGGTGATGTCCAGTTGGTGCGCTGACGCCGAGAGACCGTCCTGGATCAAGCTGTCGGCAACCACTTGCGGCGCCTGTTCGCTGCGTGCGGTCGGCTGACAGTCCGCTGCCGATGTTCTGGCTCTGCGCCGGGGAAATGTGGGCGAGTAGTTCATCGTCGACATGGCGCCCCTGGTCGCGGCACTGCGCGACGACCCGACCCAGGTACTCGGCCCCAATCTCCTGCCCGTGTCCCCAGCCGCAAGGTATGGGTGTCGGGTAGGGAACGTGGCAGGAGCCGCAATCTTGGCGGGGTGCCGCGGCTTGTTTCCTCCGTGTGTTAGTGGTTGTCGGGTTGGGGCGTACCTCAAACCGGCAGCTACCTGACTGTCGGTGTTCCTCAAGGGCCATCGCGGGCGGCACCATAGGCGCGTGGCCCTACTGTGGCCGCGGGGCGAAGATCCGGAATGTGTTGTTCTCAGGGTCGCGTAGCTCGACCCAGCGGGCGCCGTCTACGTCGTGGTCGGCGATGCGTCGGCCGCCCAGCCCTTCCGCTCGTTCGGCTTCCTGCAGCCAGCGGTCCTCGCCTGCGAGGTCGAGCATCAGGCGATTGCGACCCTCGGCGAGGTCATCGGATCGCACGAACATCCAGGTCGGCCCGTCGGCGTCGAAGCCGATCGTCGCGTACTCAGTTGTCGCTCCCTGATCGACTGGACGCTTGAGGACCTGCGACCAGAACTGCGCCAATGTCGCCGCGTCGCGGCAGGCGAAGGAGTGCATGCCGACCTGCAGCCGGTCATGGCTGTGCGGTGTGGGCAGCGATTGGCTCATCCCGATCATGTTGCCCTCGCTGTCTTTGAACCAGGTGCCCAGTTCGGCGCTGTCCTTGCTCGAGTAGTTGCCGCTGATGTGCGCAACCGAGTCTGTCGTCTTGAGCCCGGGAGAGTCGTAGTTCTCGAAGGCGACTCCCCGCGATTTGAGTTCGGCGACTGTGGTGGCGATGTCATCGACGCTGAACGCAACTTGGGTGAAGGTTCCATTGGGGGCGCCCTGGGAAAGGAACAGGCAGAATTCGCCGCCGTTGATCACATACCGCAGGCCGCCTTCGCGTTCCTCGGGGGGGTCCAGACCCAGCTTCTGGGAGTACCAGGCGCGAGCACGATCGAGGTCCTGAGCAGGAAGTCGGGTGGCGACATGGGCTTGGGTCAGCGACATTTGCTTCTCCTCGTCGGCCGAGCACGGTGATGGAGCGGACACGGACTGGGTGGAGAGCCGATGAGCACGGTGACGATCGGCCGGAGTGGCCTGCCTGGGTTGGCGAATGCCGCTGCGCGGTGCAACAAGCGCGGGACAACGCTCCCGCGATCCGCCAGTTCGCTATTCGTATTCGTCGTGGAATCGCAGTGCTGGGCTGCCCGCGGCAGCGCCGAGTCCGGTGGTGCGGCCTTTCGGTTCCTCCCAGTCCTCCTGTCGCTCCAGCGCGGTCTGGTCGAGGTAGTAGCGGGTGCAACCTTGCAAATCCAGGCCGCGGGCGAACGTCGAGTAGGTGTGGAACACGGTGTTGTCCTGCAACAGGCACTGATGAGGATCGGTGCGCTCAGTAGGCGCTGTGGTGGTACGTCTGAGCGCAGCCCGGTCTCGAGCAGGCCGCCGCACACGGTGACGAGCAGCGCGGCCAGGACCAAGGCCAGGAACGAGGCGACGCATCCGGCGAGACGGTGGCGCACGGTGCGTCTGGCCAGTTGCAGCATCACCACGGCGAGGCCGAGTTCGGGCCTGGGGCGGGTTGGGCTGCGCGGCCGCGCGCGGTGAGGCTGGTCATGCGAGTGGCGACCGCGGCTGGGTCCGGGCTGCGCAGTTCATCGACGATCCGTCCGTCGGCCAGGAAGACGACCCGGTCGGCGTAGGCGGCGGCGATGGGATCGTGGGTGACCATGACCACGGTGGCGCCGGCGCTTCGGGCAGCGGCAGCGAGCAGGGTGAGCACGTCGGCCGCGGTCGTTGAGTCCAGCGCCCCGGTGGGTTCGTCGGCGAACACGATGCTCGGCGCGCCGATCAGCGCCCGTGCGATCGCTACCCGCTGTTGCTGGCCCCCGGACAGTTGGCCGGGCCTGGCCCGGCGCTTGCCGGCGAGTCCGACGTCGTCGAGGGCCTGGGTCACGGCGGCTCGCCTCGGGTGTTTGCCGGACAGCCGTAGCGGTAGCGCGACGTTGTCGGCGGCGGAAAGTTCGGGCAGCAGGTTGAAGGACTGGAACACGAACCCGACTCGTTCGCGGCGCAGCCGCGCGAGGGCTCGTTCGGACATGCCGGCGAGCTGCGCGCCGTCCAGCGTGACAGATCCCGTGGTGGGCGGTCGAGCCCGGCGGCGCAGTGCAGCAGCGTCGATTTGCCGGACCCGGATGGCCCCATGACTGCGGTGAAGCTCCCTCGGCTGAATCCGAGCGTGACCTGCTCCAACGCTGTCGTCACTGCGGTCCGCTTGCCATAGCGTTTCGTCACTGCCTCCAGCCGCACGACATGCGTGGCGTCTGTGTCTGGTGCTCGCGTCTGTTGGGCCTCGCCGTGGGCGGGTTTCGCGCCGTGTGTCGTCACCCGCTACCGCCCATGCCACCTTGCGCGGCGATCATGGTCGTTCGGGTGCCGCGCAGCATGGTGCCGAGTCCTGGCGCGGCCTGCTCGACCGTGTTGACCAGGTCGTCGATGCGTTCCTCGAACGCGTGGATGTTGATGCGGGCGGTCACGCTGGGCACCGATCCGGCGCGGGCCAGCACGAGGAGGGCGGCGTCGCGCGGGGCGATGTTGGCGGTCGGCTCGGTGCCCTGGAGCACGTCGCACAGGTGGTCCTGCAGCGCCTTCGCGGCGGCGGGGTCGGCTAGCCTGATCCGAGTCTTCGGGACGAGCAGCAGTCGACGCTTGACAATGGTGAGTTGGCCCGCGTCGGCGAGCCGGTCCTCAACAGCCTCCAGGGTGCGTTTGTAGTCGTGGCGAAGCCACGACTTCCAACTGCGGGTCCGCTCACCGACGGCGTCGAGTGCCTGATCGAGGACCGGATCACCAGCCGCGCCAGATCCAGTTCTGACAGCATCGCCGTCGCGATCGCTCAGGCTGCCCTGTAGGGCGAGCTCGACCAGTACTGCTGCGCGAACGAGGAACGCGGTGCGGGTGCGGTCATAGAGATCCAGCTTGCCGAGGTCATAGGCCAGCAGATACGCCTGATAGTGCAGCGGTGAGTGCGCGTCGATCGTCATGTGTCCCGTTCTTTCGTTGTTGTTCGGTGGCATCGGCGTCATCAGCTGATGGACCGCCGGCGCAGCCGGGCGGTACCGATCGCGATCGGTACCGCGACCCACACCGAGGCGGCCACAATGGCCTGGCCGATCGTGGTAGCCGAGAGGTGGGCTTCGGTTAGTCGGTGCCACGCCGTCGAGGTGTCAACCCAGTCGCGCGCGGCGTGCAGGGCGTGGACGTTGGTTACCAGGATCGACCACGCTGTGGGGAGTGTGAAGTTGATGACGATGGCGAGGGGGCCGTTGCGGAACAGCAGCCCGAATCCGGTGCCCAGCAGCATGTTCAAGATCACGACCAGCACGGTGCCGACCGCGACGTGCGCCGACGCGTGCCACACGTCCGAGCCAGGCTGATGCGAAGCAAGTGACGTGGCCGCTGCGGCGACGGCGATGACCACCACACCGGCCAGCAGCCCCAGCACGACGGCGGCGGCGAGTTTGGCGGCGACGACCCGGCCACGTCGGGGCACCAGCGTGAACGTCGTCAACGCCGTGCGTTGGGACCACTCTGCTGTGATCAGCAGAATTCCGACCACAGGGAGCAGGAGGAACACGGCGGTGCTGGTGGCGTCGGTGATCGAGGCGTAGGTGTGGCCGGATCTTTTGCCGGCCAGCGCGGCGCCGAGGGCGATAGCGACCGCAAGGGCGGCGGTAGCGGCCAGCAGGAGCCGCCCGGAGCGGGTGTCGGTGGCCTTGCGCAGTTCGATCCGGGTCAGGCGACGCAGCGGCGTCGGTCGCGCCACCATCGGCGTCGGGTCCGCGGCGTACAGCGTCGTCATGCTGAGGCCCCGTGGCCGGTGAGCTCGAAGAAGACCTGCTCCAGGTCGTGACCGATCGGGCGCAGCTCGGTGAGCACGACCGACGCCGCGGCGGCTACCCGCCCGACCTGCTCGGTCGTGGCCTGCACCCGCACAAGACCGTTTCCCGCCTCGGTGGGCTGATAACCCGAAGCGACAAGCGCCGCGGTGAGCGCGCTCGGATCCAGCGCACGCACACTGGTCCCGCCGGCACCTTGCAGCTCCTGCGGCGTCGCGTCGGCGACGATCGTGCCTTGGTCGATGACCACAAGGTGATCGGCGATGGCCTCGACTTCGGGCAGCAGATGCGAGGACAGCAGCACCGTGCCGCCACGATCGGCGTACTCGCGCAGCAGCGTGCGCATCCAGCGGATGCCTTGGGGGTCCAGGCCGTTGGCCGGCTCGTCGAGGACCAGCACACCGGGGTCGCCGAGCAACGCGAGTCCGAGCGCCAGCCGTTGCCGCATCCCGAGCGAATAGGTTCCGGCGTGCCGCCCGATCGCCGCGCGGTCCAGCCCTACCACATCGAGCACCTGGGCTACCCGCGCATCACCGACATCGAGGACCTGGGCCGCCAGGATCAGGGTCTCGCGGCCGGTCCGGCCAGGGTGCATCGCCGTCGCGTCGAGCATCACGCCGACCCGGCGGCCCGGCTGCGGCAGCTGCGCGTAGGCGACGCCGTCGATCGTGGCCGAGCCGGAGTCGGGGCGGATCAAGCCGCACAGCACCCGCAGGCTGGTCGACTTCCCGGCACCGTTGGGCCCTAGGAACCCGGTTACCGTGCCCGGGGGGCAGATGAAGGAGACATCGCGGACGCCCACCGCGCCGAAGCTCTTGGTGACGTGCCTGAATTGGATCACGCCATGATGGTGTCCGCTCGGCGGTCATCGACGCAGCGGCCGCACGACTACACCGACCGGTCCATCCGGCCAAGACTTGACCGGCGGGCGGTCCGGACGGCTACCGCTCTGGAGGGCAGGACGGGAGTCGAGGCCATGTTCGGATACCGTCAACGCGTGCCCAGCATGGCCACGGCGAACGAGCTCGACGCACCGGGCGTCGCCGGTGCGCTGGTGTCATTCAGGCGCCGCGTGGTGACGTTCGCCGTGTTCGCGAGCGTGGGTCTGGGCTTCGGGCTCTCCGATTCCCACAGCTGGCTCCATGGCTGGGATGGCCGGTCGCCGTGGCTGCGGTTGGCCGACCTCGCATTCGGTGTCGGCGCCTATGTCGGGCTGTGGTGGCGCCGCGAGCACCCCGTCGGATTCGCCGTCTACGCGGTCCTCGTCGGAAGCTTCTCGACCCTGTCCAGTGCACTCACTCTGGTGGCCGCGTTCAATATCGCGGCGCAGCGCGACTGGCGCATCGCCGCCCCTCTCTCGGTCTTGCTCGCGGCCGCAGCCTGGCCCTACCTGTTGCTGTACGAGGGCAACACCGCCGACTCCCACACCCTGTTTCTCATCATCATCGTCGCCACCTCCGCTCTCACCACCGCAGGCATGTACACCCGCGCCCGCCGCGCCCTCACCGAACAGCTGCATGATCGGGCCCGGCAAGCCGAAGCCTCACGGGAGCAGTACGCGCTGCTGGCCCGGGTCGCCGAACGCCAGCGCATCGCCCGCGAGATGCACGACGTGCTAGCCCACCGGCTGTCCCTGCTCGCGGTACAGGCCGGCGCGATGGAGGCCACAGCCGGTCTCACCGCAGCCGAGAGCGCGCAGGTCGCCGGCGCCATCCGAAGCACCGCGCACCTGGCCCTCACCGAACTGCGCTCGGTCATCAATGTCCTCCGCGAGGAGGCGACCACCGGTAGCGCCGCCCCCCAGCCCACCGCGTCGAACCTTCCAGCGCTCGTCCACGACGCTCGTGCTGCGGCCAACGTGCACGCCGATCTGACCGGCCTCGATCTGGAAGCCGTACCTCCCATCACGGGGCGCACGCTCTACCGCATAGTGCAAGAGGGACTCACCAACGCCCGCAAACACGCACCGGACAGCAGCGTCAGCATGACGCTGACCGGCGCGCCCAAGGACGGGATCGACATCGCACTCAGCTCGTGGTTGCCCGTCGATCGCCCAAGCAGCGAGCCGATGCCCGGCGCGGGCGTAGGACTGCTCGGACTGCGCGAGCGTGCCACGCTCGCCGGCGGGCACCTCCACGCCGGACGCACAGCTGACGATCGGTTCGAGCTGACGGCATGGCTGCCGTGGGAGGCCGTGTGATGATCCGGGTGCTGCTCGTCGATGATGACCCGCTGCTACGCGCAGGCCTGCGACTGATGCTCCGCAACGCCGCCGACATCGAAGTCGTCGGCGAGGCCGCCGACGGCCACGAGGCTCTCACCACCGCCTGCGCGACACGACCCGACGTCATCCTCATGGACATCCGGATGCCCGGAACCGATGGCATCGCCGCCACATCGCACATGAACACCTGGCCCGACCGACCCCGCATCATCGTGCTCACCACCTTTGATGCCGACGAACTCGTGCATCGCGCGATTCGCGCCGGCGCAGACGGCTACCTGGTCAAGGACACCCCACCCGCTGAGATTGCCGCAGCGATCCGATCCGCCGCAGCCGGTCATGCAATCCTCTCCCCCGCCGTCACCCGATCCGTCATCACCGCACTCCAGCAGCAACAATCGCCGCAACCGGCGACAGCGCCGAAAGACCAGCTCGCCGGCCTCACCGCGCGTGAACGGGATGTAGCGACCGCGATCGCCAGCGGGCGGTCCAACATAGAAATCGCCGCCGATCTCTACCTCAGCGTCGCCACCGTCAAGGCCGCCGTGTCGCGCATCCTCACCAAACTCACCCTCACAAACCGCACCCAGATCGCGATCACAGCGGCCGAGGCGGCATCACATCCGCCACGCGCAACTGAACCCCGACCTGAGTGAACTCGGCGGAAACCGCGACATCTCCAGGAACGCGGACAGGTGGCTAGTACACCTCGTGGGACCGGCACCCGCCCGAGCGTGGGATCGCGACTCGATTGGCGAGGCCGATCAGCTCATCCTGACCGCGCCCCGCTCCGGCCAAATCCGGACAGAGCGTCGTGTGGATCAGACGAAGGCAGCCTTGCACGAGCAGCGCGGCACTGGCCGCGGCGAGGCAGGCAGTGCCCGGACCGGCCGCCACGATGAGAGTCGCGACAAAGTAGCAGAACACCGCAAACCCGATCAGGCCGTGCAGCGCAAGCAGATAGAGCAGAGCAAGTCCGGCGTCCGCCGTCAAGCACACCATTCCAGGCGAGGAGCAGGGTGTTGACCCACGTCAACTTGGCTGAGGCACCGGCGAACACCACCGCAAACAGGGCGAGAGACACCAGACCAAGCAGTGAGGAGTCCAAGGTTCCGGAGAGCGCAGGCCCCAAAACCTCCCGGCCACCGATGCACCGACCACCAGTGTCGGCGCGAGAAACACCTTGCGCAGCAGCAGGGTCACTGCCCGCATCCTGCCAGCGGCAGGCATGGTGACGAATAGGCGGCTCCATTTAGGGAGGGAACCGACTCTGGCGCTCCGCACCGGCGATCCTGGCCTCCCTGATGCCGCCCTTAGAGCCGGGCAGTAACGAGGCTCAGCCTCCGGAGCCGCCGCTGGAGGCCAATCGACGACGCCGCTGACGAACGGCCTTCTCCCCGGCCGCCGCCGCACCTTCCGGCGACGCTCCAGCGGCGGCCGCGTCTGCACTCGCAGTTTGCCGGACGTCCTCGATCTTCCTCGCCCGCGCCGCCTGAACCTTGCTGAACAAACCCATACACTAAGCGTAACAGCTCGAAATTGGGGCAATCGCGCAGTGATCGGGCTAGCGACGGAGGCTCCGAGATCGGCGCCGTCGTCGACTCAGCCGGGGCGTTCCTCCGTCGGGGAT
>QHCA01000092.1 GCA_003244095.1 Pseudonocardiales bacterium
C
The DNA here is from genome assembly GCA_003244095.1 of Pseudonocardiales bacterium. Lineage (GTDB taxonomy): Bacteria > Actinomycetota > Actinomycetes > Mycobacteriales > QHCA01 > QHCA01. The sequence goes on from QHCA01000092.1 coordinate 2, forward strand.
TGTGCCCTCGGCGGCGGTGACGCCGCGGCTTTCACCGAGGCCACTGGCAGGGACCCCTTCATCGAATGCAGCGTCGGTGAGTTCGTCGTCGGCAGCGCTGCGGGATCCGAAACGAGGGACCTGTGAGCACGGCTCGGTTGACAATGCGGGCAGACGCTCATCTGGTCGAAACACTTCGTGGCGCGGCTTTCCTGACCCATCGGGGTGCGATCTCGCTGGCTGGTGAATCGATCTACCGGTGGATCGAGCGGCTCACCCCCTACCTGGACGGCCGCTACTCGCTAGCGCAACTGACGACGGCGCTGCCCCCGGAGCGGGCGGCGTTGGTGGAGCAGATCGTCACGATGTTGCTCGACTCAGATGTGCTGCGAGAGGTCCGCGACGGCCAACCGCACGGTCTCGCGGCTGGGCTGCTGGACACCTATCGATCCGAGATCGGTTTCATCGAGTGCTTCCGCGAGTCGGCTGAGTCAACCTTCGAGCAATATCGAAACGGTGTCGTCGCCGTGGTGGGTGCAGGTCCGCTTCTCACTGCGGCGGTCAACGCGAGCTTCCGGTCAGGGTTGGCGACTGTGCACGCCATACTCACGGCGGAGTGCCCGACCGACGTCTCGCGCTGGAACGCATCCCGGCAAGGCGCTCCGCGCCGGGATTCGGGACAGCAACTCGAGCAACATGCCGTCGGCTCGGATGATGCAGCCGAGCTACTCGGGTGGTTGTCCGGCGTCGACCTGGTCGCCCACGTGTCGAGTCGGCCGATGGTGTCTCGGGCCGGGTTGCTCGATCAGTTCTGTGCCCAGCGCCGCATCCCGCTGGTGCACGCCTTGGTTGCCGGCGACGAGGCGTGGCTGAGTACCGCCGGTTGTCCGCACGGCAGTGGGTCCGGCTGGTGGTCCGGATGGCAGCGGCGGATCGCCCTGCAAGGCCCGGGATGGGCCGGATCGGCCGCCGCGGAAGCTGGCTCAGCGAGCAACGTGACCACCACGCAAGCGGCCATAGTGGCGAATCACCTCATCCACAGCCTGTTCCGTCACACGACTGGTACGCACCGGCGGCCGGACTGGCCTGGGCTGAACCGAATCGTCCTGGACACCCTGCACGGCGAGCTGCACGACTTTCTGCCGCATCCTTTCGCCGCACCCGTCACACCGCAGAGCGAGAGCGAGTTCCTGGCCCGGATCGCCGCGTTGGACGCTGGAGAGCCGCTCCCCGAGGAAGAGTTCTCCCAACGAGCGGCCGCTCTTGTGAACGGCCAGCTGGGCATATTCGGAGACATCACCGAGCGAGACATCACCCAACTTCCGTTAAGTGTCAGCCGGACAACGGTTTCCGATCCGGTGAGCCTCCTCGGAGCGGATGCCCCCCGCCCGGTCGCTGCGGGGGCCGGCCACGAATTCGCCACGGCCCGCTACCGGACTGCCTTGCTGGCACTGGGCAGCTACGGCTCACTGATGGTCGACCCTGGCCGGCTGCTGACCAGTGACGGGCGCGCCCTGCTGCCGGCCGGCCACGATCGCACTCACGCGTTGGCCCAACTCCGATCGGGCGAACTCGAAGGCTGGATGCGGGCGCTGCGGTTGAGCGACGGCCGACCCGTGCTTCTACCCGCGGCGGCGGTGTTCCCCGCGCTGCGGGCAGCCGTCGTTCCCTACGCGACCCCTTGCGGTGTGGCGGCCGCGTACAGCTGGTCGGGCGCGCTGATCGCTGGGCTCGTTCAGCACTGCCGCCGGCTCACAATCACTGAGTACGAGGCGGCGCCTGCTCGGGTTTTCCCACTTGTGGACCTCGGCCGACGCCCACCCGACAAACACGTCGACGACTGCATAGCGATGCTCGTCGCCACCGGCCAACTGGTGACGATCCACGACATCACCGGCGACCTCGGCGTGCCGACGTTCGCCTGCTTCCTCGGGCAGGATTTCGCTGCGTACGGGTGCGGCGTTTCGGCCCTTGAGGCACTGCAGGACGGCCTACAGCAGCTGCTGCTCTGCTATCAGGCCCGCGTCAACGACGAGCCAGCCTATGCCCCGACCGAAGAGCCGGCCCGTCCTCCGCGACCGGCTGCGGCCGACGCTCGCGAGCTGCCTACAGATCCGGTCCTCGACAGTTCGGGACTCGTGGCGAGGCTGGCGCGCGGTGGCCGTCAGCCGGTGGCCATTCCCCTCGATCACGATCCGGAGGTGCACCAGGTGATGCCCTATGTCGTCCGGGTGCTGTTGCTCGATGCTTGAGATTCGCGATCCCGAACAATCGCGCCGTGCGGAATCGGGCGGATTCGCGTGTGCCGTGTTGGGGGAAGGCATCCTGCACCGCGAAATCGGCCGGGCGCTTTCCGCGAGCGGCACGGTCCACAGCCAGCCGGGGTTGAATCCCGAAGGGTTGCCGGCTGACACCGCTGTGCTCGTGGCCGCAACTGACAGTTGGGGCACCTCCGGCTATCCCGACATCCGCAAGGTATGCACCGAGCGCGGAGTGCCGTGGCTCACTGTGCACGCCGAGCTCGGTACGGTCGTCATCGGCCCTCTCGAACGACCTGGCATTGCCGGCTGCCTGCACTGTATGGAACTTCGCCGTCGGCGGGCCCGGTCCGACCCCGAGGGCAACGCGTCGGCGTGGGATCAACACCGGCCGGCCATAGCCGAACGTCCGTCGTCCTGGTTGACCGGCCTGGCCAGCGACACCGTCGCCGCCCTTGTGGTGCACGAGGTGTCACTGCTGACGGCCGGCCCCGCCACAGCACAAACCTGGCGCGCGACGTTGCATCTCGATCTCGAAAACCTCACGGTCAGCCGGCACCGGTTCCTACCGGAGCCCTTGTGCCCGGTGTGCGGCAGCTTGCCGGCGGACACCGCCGAACTCGCGGCGATCACGCTCGTCGCGCATCCCAAAGCCACTCCCGACACCTACCGGGTGCGGCCGACGATACGGGAGCTCGACAAGCTCGTCGACGGCTATGTCGATGCCGAAACCGGGCTGATCAGCGCGCTCCGGCGTGACACCAAGGGTGGCCTCGCCATAGCGGCCGCGGTGATGCCGCAACGACGCGGCAAGCACGGCGAGTTCGGCTGGGGCCGATCTCGCAGCTACCGGACCAGTGAGCTGATAGCGATACTGGAGGCACTGGAACGCTACGGCGGAATCGAGCCAGGCGGAAAGCGCACCGTCACGAGCGGCAGCTACGCCGAGCTGGCCGGCCAGGCACTGGATCCGCGCACTCTCGGTGTGCACCCGGCGGCAAGTTACGCGTTGCCCGGGTTCGCGTTCCAACCGTTCGACGAGACGGTCACCACCCGGTGGGTGTGGGGATATTCCTTTGCCAACGCCGAACCGATCCTGGTGCCCGAGGACGTCGCCTACTACCGCGTGCCGCACGACACACCGTCCGAACGGCCCTTCCTGTACGAGTTGTCGAACGGCGACGCCATCGGCGGCTGCCTGGAAGAAGCCATCCTCTACGGGATCCTGGAGGTCGCCGAACGCGACGCCTTCCTGATGACCTGGTATGCCCAGATGCCGGCGCCCCGCATCGACCTGTCCAGCGCCCACAACCGTGTCGTACCGCTGCAAGCGGCAGCCATCACCGCCGAGACCGGCTACGAAGTCCTAGCCTTCGACACCACCCTGCAACAGGGAATCCCGTGCATATGGGCGATGGCGGTGAATCCCCACGACGCCGGGGATGCGTTCAAGGCACTCTCCTGCGCCGGCTCCCACCTCGACCCGGAACATGCAGTCCTCAACGCCTTGGGCGAGCTCGGATCGATACTCTTCAGCAGCGTCCGCTCATTCCCCAGTGAGACCGAGCATGCGCACCGACTGGCCGCCGACTCGAGCTTGGTGGCCAGCATGCACGACCACTCCACGTTGTACGGCGTGGCGGATGTATTTCCTCGACTGGACTTCCTCACCGGGTCGCCGGGGATGCGCACCCTTCCGGAAATGCGCGCGGCCGTGGGAAGCGCGTTCCAGCACGACGACCTCACGGCAGACCTGAGACAGGTGATACACCGCCTCGTGAGCGCCGGGATGGATGTCATCGTGGTGGACCAGACCACCCCCGAGCACCGCCACGGAGGGTTCGCTTGCGTGAAGGTGCTTGTCCCCGGCGCTTTGCCGATGACTTTCGGCCACGACTATCGCCGGGTCGACGGCCTCCCCCGGCTGTTGGAGACGCCCTATCAGCTCGGCTATTGCAATCACCCGTTGCGGTACGAGGAAATCAATCCGTTTCCGCACCCGTTCCCTTGACTTCGGTGGAAGCCGCCGTTCTACGTGTCGTCCACCGTCGCCAAGAACGCCGTGCGTGTCCTTTTCGATGAGAGCTGAATGCGACCGGTGGCTCGGAGGCGGAGGCCTCCTGCCGGGGCCGGGCGGATCGGTCGGATGAGAGGGGGAGACCGGCAGTTGGGGACCGGACTGGGCCTGGTGTGCTGTCCGCTGCGGCGTTCGGCGCCTTGAGGTTTGGCCAGCGGTTGACCCCTGCAGGGTGGGTGGTGGTCACTGATCGGCGACGTCGTGCGGAAACCGTGCGTCCACCCAGCAACTCCCTCCGGTGGCGGCGCGGCAGCCGAGCCGGTCGCTGTCCCATTCAGAGGCAGAATATTCGTCGTACCCGTGGTCGCACCCCGCCCGAAAGGAGCAGTCCGATGCAAGAGTCGAGCGCCCAGCGGAAGCAGCGCTTCGAGGCATCCCAAGGGCCGCGCATCGTCGGCCCGCGGGATGGGCAGCACGGCGACCTCGGCGGGTGCGGGGTGCGGTTCATGGTCTGGGGTGAAGAATCCGGTGGCGGCTTCTCCCTCGTAGAGCACCCTATCCCGCCACGTCACCTTTGCGCGCCGCTGCACCGGCACGGCCGGGAAGATGAGTACAGCTATGTGATCGAGGGCCGATTGGGAGCGCAGCTCGGCGACGACGTGGTCTACGCCGAGGTCGGTGACCTGGTGTTCAAGCCGCGCGACCAGTGGCACACGTTCTGGAACGCCGGCGACACCACCTGCCGCATTCTCGAAATGATCTCGCCTGCGGGCTTCGAGCACTTCTTCGACGAGCTGATCACCGGTCGCATATCTCCGGACGAGCAGCAGGTGCGCTACGGCAGTCAGGCGGATCCCGCCAGCATCCAGCGACTGTGCCAGCGACACGGACTGGTGTTTCCGGCGCCTGCTTGATCACAGCGCAGGCACGACAAAGGATGGCTCTTGTGACTGATCCGTGGGTGCCTGCGCCTGCCTTGACGGATCACATGCCGTTCCCCGCCTACGGTTCCCGTTGTCAAAGACCGGAATCGTGGGTGGGGGGAACGGCGTGCGTTCTGCAAGGTTATGGGCTGGGCTGCTGGGGTTGGTCAAGGTCGTTGTGGAGGGCGTCGAGTTCGACGAGGCCGAGCAGGCCGTCGTCGTGTCGGTGCGGCCGGTGCGGCCGGTGTGGGAAGCGTTGTCCGGGCCATGACCAGGGTGCGGGCCGGCGGCGCTGGCGGGCGCTGGACCTGGGCACCATCCAGGCGTTTGTGGGGGCCGACCCGCCGGCGGGTGAACTGCGCCGAGCATGGGGTCATCGCCGCGCAGGTCCCGTGGGCTCGGCACGGCGCTGGCCACACTCGCGCCTTCGATGACACCGCCGCGTGGCTGGTCACGCACTGCTCGAAGTCCGCGGTCCGGGATCTGCTGCGGATCGCCTGGCGCACGGTCGGGTCGATCGTGACCCGGGTGGTCGCCGACGCCGAGGCCACCATCAACCGGTTCGCGAACCTGCGCCAGATCGGGATCGATGAGATCTCCTACAAGCGCGGCCACAAGTACCTCACCGTCGTGGTGGAGCACGACACCGGGGTGTCGCTGTGGGCACATCGGGCCGGGACATGAAGACGTTGGGGATCATTCTTCGACCGCCTCGGTGAGGCGCGCTGCGCCCAGATCACCTTGGTCAGCGCCGCTGCGCCCGAGTGGATCGTCAACGTCGTCGCTGACCGGTGCCCCAACGCCGAGCTGTGCCTGCCTGGATCCGTTCCACATCGTGGCCTGGGCCACCAAGGCACTGGACGAGGTACGCCGCGGGGTGTGGAACGCGGCCCGCAAGGGCGGTCAGAAGGCGGTGGCGAAGGACCTGAAGAACGCCCGCTACGCGCTGTGGAAGAACCCCGGCGATCTCACCGAAGGACAGGCCGCCAGGCTTGCCGGGATCGCCAAGACCAACGCGCCGCTCTACCGCGCGTACCCGGTCAAAGAGCAACTCCGTCAGGTGTTCCAACTCAAAGGCACCGAGGAGATCACACTGCTCGACGCCTGGCTGAAATGGGCCTGGCGCTGCCGGCTCCCGGCGTTCGTCAACCTCGCCCGGTCGATCCGTTAGCACCGCGCAGGCATCGACGCCGCCCTCACCCACCGACCGTCCAACGCCCGGGTCGAGAGCGTCAACACGAAACTGCGGCTGCTGACCCGCATCGCCTTCGGCTTCCGATCCCCCGAAGCCCTCGTCGCTCTGGCCATGCTCGACCTCGGCGGACTGTGCCCACCCCTACCCGCCCGCCCCGCAGCATGAACCCACCCAAGGATGAGTCACAAGAGCCCAAAGGATCCGGTCGCCGGCGACTACTCGTCGTCGATCGCCTGCCGTATCAGGCGGATCGCCTTGCTCGCCTCGGCTCGCACCGACCACCAGCCTGGCACCATCGCATCATCGGTACGGGCCAGCCGATCGAGCTCCGGCAGGGGACGTGGGTCCCGCTGGCCGCCCAACGACGCCGAGCCCGGCCACGACCAGCCCGATGGTGACAGGCGTCGTGGTGGTGCCGACGGCGACGAGCAGCGAACCAGCCGCTGTGAGCATCGCCGCGATGGGAACCAGCGGGCGTCGCCCGATCAGGGGCGCTGTCGTGAGTCGTCAACGGCCATGCCGATGGGGAAGACGCTGCTGAGACCCGACTTCGGCCAACCTAGTGCGCATCCCACGTCAGTTGATGAGCGCGAGGGCGGTCTTGAGGTCGTCGGGGAGGGGGTCTTCGGCGGTGAGTAGGTGTTTCGGGGATCATCCTCGACACCGGCGTAAGACGGGCAGGGCCGTGGCTCTGCCCGCAGTTCCCGGCCCAGGGTCGGAGGTCCCGCGGGTCAAGAGCCGGCCGCAGACCGGTCCCGAAGGGACGCGCAGCGCCCTTGACGCGTGGGCATGCCGGCCCGTACCAGCGCCCGCCACTGACCCAGCCAGCTACCCTCAACACCAACGAGCGACCAGCTCGTCACAGGCGTCCAGGGTGGTGCGATCTTGGTGCCGCCGCCCATGACGGCCTGCAGAGCATGGCCGGCGATCTCGAAGGGCTCGCCCTGTACGCCGGGCAGTCGGTAAGACTCGTGCATACGATCGGGCCGGCCGCGCGGATCGTCGAACGAATCGCCGCCGAGGCCGAGGCCGCCCTAACCCGATCGTCCCGGATTTGATGTCGGACCCGGTGCGTACGCTCCGGAGTCGTGACCACGATCAGCATCAAGCCGCGAAGGACCGCACTCGTCCTGATCGATCTGATGCCGCGCATCATTTCGCTCGACACACGACCCAACACCGGCGATCAGGTTCTGTCGCGGTGCACCATGCTTGCCGAGCGGATGCGCGCGGCCGGTGGGCTCGTGGTGTTCGTCCGCGTGGAACGACCTAACCTGGTGGATCAACCTCCTGGTAGCGAGCTGGCCCCCGAGTGCGACCCCGGGCCGGATGACCTCGTGCTCGTCAAGCGCAGCGTCGGCGCCTTCGCAACCACCCAGCTGGACGAGCAACTACGACGCCGCGGAATCGAGACCGTCGTGATCGCGGGGCTGGTCACGAACTGGGGTGTCGAATCGACTGCTCGTGTCGCTGACGATCTTGGCTACGCGACGGTCTACCCGGTGGACGCGATGAGCGGACTCGACGCCGAGGCTCACGAGTTCGCTGTCGGCTACGTGCTTCCCCGCCTCGGCACGGTATGTACGGCGGCGGAACTCGTCGATGCGCTCGAGGCTCAGCAACCCGCGTGACGCATGGGCGCTCACCCTCGCTCGACTGGGATCTTGGCCGCTCCCGCGGCCGCGCGACCAAGCGTTGGCCGGTGTACGACGAAGACGTCATCGATCTCACCGTCGCGGAGATGGACCTACCGGTCGCTCAACCGGTTCTCGACGCGGTCAGCGACGCGGCGCAGCGACAGTCCTTCGGTTATCCGATCCCCGGCGTTCGTTCCGCCCTTCCCGAGATCGCGACGAAGTGGTTGGCCGACACTCTCGGCCTGAGCACGGAGCTCGAGGCAATCCATCTGCTTCCGCAGTTGATGCGCGGTATCTCGAACAGCCCGCGCCTCTACACGCCGGAAGCCAGCCCGGCGGTAGTGCCCACGCCTACGTACCGCAGCTTTTTCGGTGGACCCCAGGACTCCAGGACGCCGGGCACCAAGTCGTCGAGACCCCGATGCTGCGCACCGGAGATGGCTACGTCCTGGATCTCGAGCGTTCGTCATCAGCGACGAGATCCACGCCCCGCTGCGATACGGCGTCGCATTCACCCCCTACGCGGAGATCGATGAGCGCACCCGACACCACTCGGTAACGTTGTTCGGCGCGAGCAAGGCCTGGAACATCCCGGGATTGTGCCTCGGATTCATCGCCGTGACGAATCCCACGCTTCATGCTGCGTGGGCAACTCTGCCCGATGCAGCCACCGCCGGCATCAGCCCTCTGGGCATCGCCGCCTCCGCTGCCGCCTTCCAGGACGGCAAGGCGTGGCTCGCGATCACCCTCGAGTACCTCACCGATCAACGAGCCACCCTCGGACGCATCTTCGATGGCGCCGGTGTGCACGACATCTGGACGCCGCCACAAGGCACCTACCTCGCCTGGCTGGACCCTTCCGGGCAGGACACGCGGATCCCGCCCAGCCGCTGCTCGACCGCCATCGGGTCGCGACCCAACCGGGTCCCGGGCACGGGCGCGGCGGTGAAGGCTTTGTGCGATTCAACTTTGCCACCGAACCCGACCTCGTCGAGCAAGCCGCCTACCGCATCGTCAGCTTCCTCACCGACGGTCCTGCCTGGGTGTGCGGTTCGGCGCAGCCCTTGCCGAGGGGGTCCAGGCTCGCTAAGAACGAAGCAGCGTGGCGGCGATGCCGCGGTAGGTCGTTGCACGCAATCCGCTGCGGAGCCGAGGATCTGGAAGAACAGCCGGCCGACTGCGGTAGCGGTGTCGATGCCCTGGTCGATGACGACGAGGTCCACGCCGCGGGTCCGCAGGAGTTTGGACAGTTCGATGAGGTGCTCGAGGGAGCGGCCGAGCCGGTCGAGCTTGGTGATGACGAGCTGATCGCCTGCGCGGTCGGCGGACTTGACCGGATACCGACACAGCGCCTGTGCGTGCACGGTGGGCTCCGTCCGTCGCGCCTCGGGTAGGGGCTTGGCTATTGCAGCGGGATGACGTGGTCTCGGTCCTGCGGTGGACGTGGACCGAATATGCGGCGGTGCGTCTCTTCGATGGGCAGGTCGTTGATGCTGGCCTCGCGGCGGCTCATGAAGCCGCGGTCGTCGAACTCCCACGTCTCGTTGCCGTAGCTGCGCCACCACTGGCCGCTGTCGTTGTGCCATTCGTAGTGGAAGCGGACGGCGATGCGGTTGCCGCGGAATCCCCAGAGGCTCTTGCGGAGTGCGTAGTCCTGCTCGCGTTCCCACTTGCCGGTCAGAAACGCGACGATCTCCCGCCGGCCGGTGATGAACTCGGTGCGGTTGCGCCACCGGGAGTCCGGTGTGTACGCGGCGGCGACCCTTTCGGGGTCGCGGCTGTTCCAGGCGTCCTCAGCGGCCTGGACCTTCGCAAGCGCTCCCACCTCGTCGAAGGGCGGGAGCGGCGGCCGGGGCGGGAGCGGCGGCCGGGCCGCGGGCTGGTCGGCCACGGCCTTATGCCGCGACGACGGGGAAGTCGATCTCGACGCCCGCGGACTTGTTGAAGTAGTTGGTCAGCACGTTGAGGGCGACGTGGCCGATCGTCTCGGCGATCTCCTCGTCGGTGGCCCCGGCCGCGCGTACGGCGTCGAACTCGGCGCCGCCGATGTCCCCGCGGCCGTTGTTGACCGCGGTGGCCAAGCCCAGGATCGCTGCGGTCTTGGCGTCGGTGGAGGCGGACTTACGCGCGGCGGCGATGTCTGCGGGGTCGATCTTCGCCACGTGTTCGGCGGGGTAGGCGTGCGCGGACAGGCAGTAGGAGCAGGCGTTGTCCTGCGCGACGGCCAGGGCGATCTTTTCCCGGGTCGCGGGGTCCAGCTTGCCGCCGTTCAACGCGCCGGACAGGTCGAGGTAACCCTGCAGCAGGGCGGGGCTATTGGCCATGGCCTTGGTCATGTTCGGGGTGACGGTGCGCCGGCTTGTGCTCGAAGACGTCGGGCCGCTCAAGCCCCGTCCAGCCGATCCGCCGGCCAAGCCCAAAGGCGTCCTGCCGTTCGACTGGCGTGTCGTCGAGCAGGTGCGCCCAGAGATCGACAACTTCGACCCTGGCTGGGCCGGCGTGGTCGCGTCGATCACAGCTCTCACCCTGGCGGTGGCCGGCGGCCCACGCAGCCCTATCCCGCAGAAACAGATCGACGACCTGGTCCGCCTCCTTCCTGACGGTCGCATGGTCACCGTCGACGCTGGTCATTTCGTGCACGCGACAGAGCCCGACGCGTTTATCCGCCAGCTGGTGAGCTTCCTGGACGCGTAACCCAACGACGGCACGGAGAGACCCGGCTACGACATGTCGAGCCAATCCGCCGTTCCGTACGCGGATCCTTCAATGGACAGGCTAGGTGCCGGCGACCTAGTGCTCGTCGAATCGCATCTGGCGGCCACCGCTAGGCAACTCATTTGCGGCTCGTTCTACCGCGTCCACGGCGGCCTGTGCCCAGCCGAAGCGATGCGAATCGACGCTGGCGATCGCGATGCGACCGAAGGGTTGTCGTGATAGGAGCATCTCGCTGGCGTAGCTGACCGAATCGTCGGTAAGGGTGTTGAGGGTCGGCGAGTAGGTGTGGGGCCAGCGGTTCACGATCACCGTCGCAATGATTGCATCCGGGTCGAACCCGGTGGGCCTCAGGATCTGGCCGAGCTGATGGTCGACCTCGCGCAGGTAATCCTCGGGTGACATCAATCGCATAGCTTCTCGCGCCGCGGCCGCTTCGGCTCGGTAGTCGGCCTCTTCGGGGTCGACAACGGGGCGGTGGCAGAGCGGGGCGACGGCCGGCGACCTGACGAACCAGGCTGGGGAGGGATGTTCACCAATGGAACTGCTTACGGCGACGACTCGGCCGTCCAAGGGCCGCCTAGCTTGAGTTCTCGCAAGCGGATCGATTCCCGGTACCGGCGGCACCCGACGAGCGCCGGGGGAGGGCGCCCGACGAGACGAGCATGATCACCGAGCGAACTGTCGGCGGTCGATGCGCGCTGCGGGACTTCGTCGCCAACGACACCAACCATCACTGCGACGGCACCTGGGTTAGCTTTGTGGCATGGTGTCTACGAGCCACTTGATGGCGTTTGCTCTGACGTCGCTCATCTTGATCGCCGTGCCCGGCCCCAGCGTCCTGTTCACCATCAGCCGGGCTCTGGGTGCGGGTCGGCGAACCGCGCTGTTGACCGTGGTGGGCAACTCGATGGGCGTGTACGCACAGGTCGTCGCGGTGGCCATCGGGATTGGAACGTTGGTCGCTCGGTCGGTGTATGCCTTCAACGTGATCAAGCTGGTGGGTGCCGCATATCTGATCTACCTGGGGGTGCAAGCGATCCGCCACCGGCACGGTCTCAGCGTGTCCGCGACCGTGCCGGTGGCGGCAGCTCCTGGCCGGCGCGCGGTTCTCGACGGTTTTGCGGTCGGCGTGGCCAACCCAAAGACGGTCATCTTCTTCGTCGTCGCGCTGCCGCATTTCGTCGATTCTGGCGCGGGTGAGTTGCCGATCCAGTTGCTGATCGTAGGGGCACTGTTCCCGGCAATCGCGTTGCTGTCCAATAGCGCATGGGCGTTCATCGCCGGCACCGCACGGAATTGGTTCGCCCGCCGTCCACAACGGCTGGCTGCGATTGGCGGCGCGGGAGGCCTAGCGATGATTGGTATCGGAGCTGGCCTGGCTATCAGCGGCCGCAAGGACTAGCGACGCTCTCAGGACTGCGTGGTCGTGACGGCAGCGCGATAAGGCGGGAGACCACACGGCCCCGAACCTTGCGTGCCGCTGGACGACCCGTGACCGGGCAGGCGCCCGCGTAAGGAAGGTGTCCTGACACGCCGCAAGGCGCAAGCCCCGCGCCAAGCCCGGGGCGGCAAGGGCAGTTCCAGTTGACCCGCCCGCACAGAAATTTCACTCGGGTGCGTCGTACGGGACGGTCGGTCCATCGCCGGGACAGCCACTGGTGTAGATAAGAGTTGGGTGGCGATGTCAACCCGATGTGGCTCTACCGTGACGGGGTTGGCTGGCCATCCGGTGGCGGGCCGCGTCGCGATTCGTGACCGGGGTCGGGTTGGCGACTGTCGGTCGGCGGCAGCCATGCGCCTCCTCGCGCTTGTCATGGCGGCCGGGGTGGTGGTTGCCGTCGTCCGGGCGATCCAGCAGCGCCACTGGGCCGTCGCGGTGGTGTTGAGCGCGGTTGCGGTGTGCACGGTGGCGTGTCCGCTGGCTGATGCCGCGGTGAGCAGACGCAGTGAGTACGCGGCTGACCGGTTCGCGGCCAGCCCTCGGCTGGCTAGAACTGAGGAGCTGCGGCTACCGCGTGTAGAGGGCCGGCTCAACGTCGTCTAGGACGACGACATAAGCGTTCCTTCTGGGTATGAGATCGGCTAGGTCTTGGACTTTTGCACCTGGTGATGGCCACAGTAGTTATGGCGGACTGGCGTGGACCACGAGGAGAACGCGATGGTGGATCAGGGATCAGGTTCGTCGGCGCGATTGCTGGGCACACCGGTGCATCCTCCGCTCACCGATGTCCCGATCGGGGCGATGGCTATCACCGCGGTGCTGGATGTGGCCTCGGCTGCCGGATCGGGCCATACGTGGGCGCGGGAGGTGTACCGGGCGGGAACGTTTGCCCTGATGATCGGTACCGCGGTGTTGATTGTTGCGATCGCCACCGGCTTGGCTGATCGGTCTCGGACGACGAGCGCGGGCAGCGAGGCTCGCTCGAAGGTCAACGTACACGCCTTGTTGATGGCCGCGGTCGGCGTCGTTGCGGTCGCGGATATCTTGCTGCGCCGGCAGGGCTACGGGGATGCACGGCACACGCCTGCAGCTGTCTTGGTGGTCACCGTGGTCTTGTTGGTGCTAACGGTGGCCGGCGGTGCCTTGGGCGGCAAACTCGTCTATCGCATTGGACTCGGGGTTTCTCCTGGTGCGGGCGTTGACGCCCCGCAGGCCGTTACGGGCGCTGTGGTCGGTGAGGAGTCGGCTGACCGGTGACCCGGGGCGCGGTTGATCACTAGTAGGCTCCGCGACACGGCTGCCCGATTTGTCCGCACGTCTCGTGGTTGGGGACCCAGGGCTGCGGTTGCTCCCCTTCTGATCGAGGGTCACCGAGCAGTGGAGAAGTGTTTGGCGGCGAGGGTGAGGAAGGCACGGCCCGCGGGCGTGGTGGTTGCTTGGTTCCAGGCCAGTGCGGTGCGTCGGTGCAGGCGTGGGCGGGTTATCTGGAGGATGGCGAGGTCGGCCTGGCCGAGCGCGGAGCGCGGTAGCACGGCGACGCCGAGTCCGGCGGTGGTGAGCTCGACCAGCGAGGCGAGTTCGCTGGTCTCGGCGGTGATGCGGGGGGCGAATCCGGCGCTTCGGCATGCGTCGTCGAGCACGGTGCGCAGACCGCTGCCGCGGGTGAGGGTGATGATCGGTTCCTCGCGCAGCTGCGCCACGGTGATGCTCTTGCGGCCGGCGAGCGGGTGGGCGCGGGGCGTGGCGAGCACCAGCGGTTCGG
>QHCA01000093.1 GCA_003244095.1 Pseudonocardiales bacterium
GACGTTGGCGGGCTTGACGTCGCGATGGGTGATACCCACCTCGTGCAGGGCGGCCAGCGCCTCGGCCAGGCCGTGGGCGAACTGCCGCAGGGGCGCGTCGCGCAGCGGCTTGGTGGCCTCCAGCAGGGACGGGCCGGAGATGTAGGCCAGCGCGAGCCACGGCGTGCCGGCGTCGGTGTCGGCGGCGACGAGACCGGCCACCCGCGGGAAGTCCACGGAGCCCAGGAGGCGGGCCTCCCGGCGCATCCGCTCCCGCGAGTCCGCCGAGGCCGACCCGGGCAGCGTCTTGACGGCGACTGCCTGCCCGTCGGCCCCGAATCCCAGGTAGACCACGCCCATCCCGCCGGCACCCAGGCGGCCGCGCAGCTCGTACGGCCCCAGCTTCGCGGGGTCGTCGGGTCGCAGTCCATGTAGGGCCATCCGACGATTCTGCACGACGCGTCAGAGCCCGGGCCAAGCACCGGACCAAACGGCCCCTATTGTCCTGGCGTGAACATCGTTCCGGATTCGAAGGACTGGACGTGGGTGTTGCACTCGGCGTGCCCCGAGTGCGGCCTGGATACCCGGCAACTGCCCCGGGAGGGCGTCGCCGGCCTGCTCAGGGCCAACGCCGGCCGGTGGCTGGTCGTGCTCGACCACTCGGTCGTCCGGGACCGGCCCGCGCCGGGCGTGTGGTCTCCGCTGGAGTACGCCTGCCATGTCCGCGACGTCTTCCTGCGCTTCGCCCAGCGGCTGGATCTCATGCTCACCGAGCAAGACCCGCTGTTCCCGAACTGGGACCAGGACGCGACGGCGATCGAACAGCGCTACGACCGGCAGGACCCGGCGGAGGTCGCCAGGGAGCTGAGCGAGGCGGCCGAGACACTCGCGATCGCCTTCGAGCAGGTCAGCGGCCCGCTGTGGGAGCGCACCGGGCGCCGCAGCGACGGCGCCTCCTTCACCGTCGAGACCTTCGGCCGCTACTTCATTCACGACCCGATCCACCACCTGTACGACGTCACCGGCCGCCGGCATGGCGAGGAAGGCTGACGTGGAGGACTACCGCGTGCTCAACCGCGCCAGCTGGGACGAGCGCGCCCCGGCGCACGCGGCATCGCCGGGCTACTCCTTCGAGCGGTTCGTCGACGACCCGGCGTACCTCAGCGACGTGGTGCGCTTCGACCTGCCACTGCTCGGCGACGTCAACGGCCTCCGTGGCGTGCACCTGCAGTGTCACATCGGCACCGACACGCTCTCGCTGTCGCGGCTGGGCGCGCGGATGACCGGCCTGGACTTCTCCCCGGAGTCCCTGGTGCAGGCCCGTCGGCTCGCACAGCAGGCCGGGGCCGAGATCCCGTACGTGCAGGCCGAGGTCTACGACGCGGCGGACGTCTTCGGCGCCGGCGAGTTCGACCTGGTGTTCACCGGCATCGGTGCCTTGTGCTGGCTGCCCGACGTGGCCCGCTGGGCCGGCGTCGTCGCCGGCCTGCTCAAGCCCGGTGGCCGGCTGTTCATCCGCGAGGGGCACCCGATGCTGTGGTCGCTCGAGGACGGGCGCTCGGACGACCTCCTGGTGGTGCGGTATCCGTACTTCGAGCGCGAGGAAGCCGACGTCTTCGACGACGGCGGCACATACGTCGAGACCGACGTGGAGTTCGAGCACAACCGCACCCACAACTGGAACCACGGTCTTGGCGAGATCGTCACCGCGCTTCTCACGGCCGGGCTGGAGTTGAGCGGGCTGACCGAGCACGACAGCGTCCCCTGGGAGGCGCTGCCCGGCCGGATGGAGCAGGTCGGCGGCGGCGAGTGGCGACTGTCCGACCGGCCGTGGCGGGTCGCGCACACCTACACCCTTCGGGCGGTCAAGCCGGGCTGACTCACAGCCGCGCGGCGATGGCTACCGCCAGTGTCGTGGCCTGTGCCAGGCCGCCGTCCGGCAGGTCGTCGACCTCCGGGCCGCTGATCGACAGCACGAAACCCTTCTTTCCCTTGCGTACGTAGAGGATGGGCGTGCCGCCGCGACCGCTCAGGGCCGTCGCGTCGTCGCCGACACCGGGGAGGGCGACCTTCTGCAGGCCGGTGGCCGCCCCGGTCTTGACGGCGGCCAACACCCTGGCGATGCCTGCCCAGGTGCCCACGTCGAGGACCACGCTGGCCGTCGAGTCGCTGGCCGCGTACGTGCACTCGGCCGGATCGGCGTTCTCCAGTGCGGGGCCGAGCGGCTGCCCCGCCGCCCGCTCGGCCTCGGACTTGGTGATCAGGGCGCAGGGCGTGCGGGTGACCGAGCCGAGGCTGCTGACCGGCCCGGGCTTGCTCGCGCCGGGCCCGGCGGTCGCGCTCGTGCTGCTTGAGGGACCGCTGCCGCGATGGGATGTCGAGCCCGAGCAGCCGGCCCCGGCCAACAGAGCCAGGATGGTCAGGCCGGTCAGGACGGCGGCGGGCCGGAGCGGGACCCGCCGCATCGTCGGCTGCGCGTCCATTTCGTTCCTCCAAGCGGCTTTGTGGAGGTTTCATTTGGGTATGCGGTGGCTTCGAGCTGGCATCATGCCGGGGTCGGCCCGTCGGCCCGACGTCAGGGTGGGCGACGCCCGGACCAGTTCGTCGTTCTGTGCTGCCCACATCGCCCTCGTGGGTTAGGTTGCCAGTTGCCCCGACCGGATTCGGGGCCGCATGGCGGGCAATGCCGCCCGCCGGAGAGCTTGGAGGGCGCATGTCCGTAAGCAAGCGATTGAGGGCGACAGCGATCGTGATGGGCGCTGCCGTGCCGGTGATCTTGTCCCTGGCGGTGGGTACGGGCAGTGCCAACGCCGCCGCCTCCCCCTCCGCGGGCCCGCGCGGCCTTCTGGCGCATACCCACAACCACACCGTCCGGACGCTCGGGACCGATCCCGGGGACAACGAGACCCAGGACCTGCTGGACCGCTCGTCGCAGTACGCCGCGGTCCGCACCGCGCCCGGCACGTCGGTAGGCGCCGGCGCCTTCCAGGCCGCGCAGGCGGCCGCCAAGGCGCTGCCGGCAGCCCCCGGCACGTGGTCCGAGGTCACCAAGCAGCCCTACAACTCCGACGCGCTGAACAACCGCGATCCCTTCTGGTCCAATAGCAGCGGCGGCGCGGGCCTGGTCTCGGGGCGCATGACCGCCATCGCGACCGACGGCGGTGCCGTCTATGCCGGGGCAGCTGACGGCGGGGTGTGGAAGTCCACCGACAAGGGGGCGCACTGGAAGCCCGTGTTCGACCAGCAGGGCCGGCTCTCCATCGGCGCCATCGCGGTCGATCCGGCGGACCACTCCGTCTGGGTGGGCACCGGCGAGGCCAACTCGGCATTCGAGAACTACACCGGCGACGGCGTCTACCGCTCGGCCGACGGCGGCCGGACCTGGGCACTGATCGGCAACCGACTGGACAACAGCCTCGTCTCGCGGATCAGCTTCGACGGCAACGGCTTCGTCCTCGTGGCGACGAGCAACGGCCTGGTGCGCCGCAGCCTGCTCGACCTGAGCTCGGCGTGGACGACCGTTCTGAAGCCCGACCCCAACCCCACCGGCTCTCCCTATCGGACGTCCTGGATCAGCGACGTCCGGATCCGGCCCGGCACCAACGGCAAGTACGTCGTCGCGGTGCTCGGCTGGCGTGGCGGCACCCAGCCCGCCGATGTCTCCTTCAACGGGCTCTACGTGTCGACCACCGGCGGCACGCCGGGATCCTTCCACCGGGTGACCGCAGCCGGCATCGCTCCCGCCTTCGGCCGCGCATCCCTCGACTACACCGCGGACGGCGGCAAGCTCTTCGCGATCGTGGAGGCGTCGGACACGCTCGACCTCAACGGTGTCTACCGCTCCGACTCCGGCACCGCGGCCGGGCCCTGGACGCTCATCGCGGACAACACGACGCTGGACGCGTCACCCAACACCGCCACCGACGATGCCGGCGGCCAAGCCTGGTACGACCAGTACATCACCGTGGACCCCAAGGACTCCAAGCACGTCTACCTCGGGCTCAAGGAGATCTACGAGACCAGCGACTCCGGCAGCACCTGGACCAGCGTCGGGCCGTACTGGAACTTCCCGAAGGCCTGCTGGAGCTTCGACCCGGCGAAGGACACCTGCCCGAACACCACGCACCCCGACCAGCACGCCGGCTTCGTGGCGCCGGACGGCACGGCCTACTTCGCCAACGACGGCGGCATGTACAGCCGGCCGGCCGGCCTGCGGGCGGTCGTCAAGTGGCGTGACCTCAACGCCACGCTGCACACCCTGCAGTACTACTACGCCGGCATCGGCAAGTGGCCGACCGGCGGCGACGCGATCTGGGGCGGCCTGCAGGACAACGGCACCTCGGTCCTGAAGCCGGGCGCGGCGCAGATGGTCTCGCCGTTCGGCGGCGACGGCGGCGACGTCATCGTCGACCCGAACGACGGCCGGCGCGCGGTCAACGAGTACGTCGACCTGGCGATGGCCCGCACCCAGAACGCCGGCCTGTCCGACGGCACGACGCGCTCCTACACCACCATCACGCCGACCTGCGCCACCACGATCGCCCTGGAGTTCGACCCGCACCCCTGTGACCCGAACCCCCGGTTCATCGCGCCCTACACGGCCGACCCGAAGAACATCAACCACTGGGTCGGTGGCGGGCAGATGGTCTGGGACAACAAGGGTGCCGGGTGGTCGACCGTCTGCAACAACACCGCCTGCAGCTGGAAGCCGGTGCACGATCTCGGTGCCGGTGCCCAGGCCACCGCGATCGGTGTCTCAGGCCCGACGATCTACGCCGGCTGGTGCGGCAACGGGTGCAACCCAGGCGGGTCGCTGCCGTTCGTCTCCGGCATCGACACCAACGCCAACGGCGGCAAGTGGCACCGGATCAGCGCGCCGAACCTGCCCAACCGCATCCCCACCTCGTTCTCCGTCGACCCGGCCAACTCCAATCACGTCTACGTGGTCTACGGCGCCTTCTCGCGACGCTGGATCCCCGGCGGCGGCGTCGGGCACATCTTCGAGTCGGTCAACGGCGGGGCCACCTGGAAGGACCGCACCGGCAACCTGCCGGACGCACCGGTCAACGACGTGGTCGTGACGCACGGCCTGCTCGTGGTCGGCACGGACGTCGGTGTGTTCGTCACGCAGGCCGACGCGCCGTTCCAGTGGTCACGGGTCGGCACCGGCCTGCCGAATGCCTCCACCAACGACCTGGTGGTGGCCCCCGGCGGCGACTACATCATCGCGGCGACGCACGGTCGCGGGATCTGGCGGTTCCCGGCCAAGGGCTGAGCGCGTAGAGCGGTACCGCCGCCGGCTCAGCCGAGCCAGCGGCGGTACCGCTTGCGTCTGGCCTGTTGCCATCCTTCGGCGAGGTCGTCGAGCGCCCTTCGGGCGCGGTCGGCCTCCGCCGCGTACAGCACCCCGCAGGCAAACCCCTGCGGCTGGGCTCGCGCCACGCGCAGCAGCACCGCGCGGGCCGCGGCTGAGGACTCGTGGCGGGCCAGCACCGCACCGATCGCCGCGGCCCGGTCGGCCAGGGCGGCCGCGTCCTCGCCGAAGATCGGGACGGCGGCCTGGGCCGCCGCCTGCAGCCAACCGGCCGCCTCGGCGCACCGGCGCAGCTCGCGGTCGGTGGGTGCGGCCAGCGCCCGGGACACCCGCCGGTCGAGCCTGTCCCAGTGCTGCCGGACCAGGGCGGGCAGGACGTGGCGTGCCCTGGTCTCGGCCAGCGAGGTCAGCGGCGGCGCGGTAGCCAGCGCGACCAGCCGGTCGAGCAGTGCGACGTAGCGCCGGCTGCGCAGTGCCCGCCCGACCGGGTCGGTGGTGGCCCCGGCCAGATCGGGCGGCCTCGTACCGAGCAACAACTCGCGGGGCAGGGCGTCGAGCTCCTCGCGCAGCCGGTCGCACGCCACCTGCCGGATGTGCGCCACCGACAGCAGTCCGTCGAGCCAGCCCAGCCCGGGTCGCACGGCGGCGACCGACCCGGGGTCGAGCAGGCCGCCGAAGACCCGCAGGACACTGGTCAACCGGGTGGCCGCCTGGGCCAGCGCGGCGGCGGCCCCCTCGCTGCCGCGCCGCAGGCTCGGGTCCAGCGCCATCAGCGTGCGGACCTGGAGCCGGAGGTAGGCGGTGACCGCTTCCCCCGCCGGCTCCCTGGGCCCGATCGCGGTGCGTGGCTCGGGCACCTCGGGGCCGGCCGGCACGGCGTCGCCGAGCACCTGCGCGAGCTTGGACGAACTCCGGGCGGGCCGCGCTCCTGCCTCGGTCAGCAGTTCCACGACCGCGGCCAGTGCCTCCGGCGGTGCGCCGGCCAGCAACTCCGCCTCGACCTCGCGCCACTGCACGACCTCGGCGCCGGCACCCGGTCCCAGCCGCTGCGCCCGGACGTGGTCGTCGGCCACCTCGACCAGTGGTGTCCCGTCGGCGGCGCTGACCGTGCGGGTCGTCCGGGTGGTCTGCAGCCGGGCGACCGCGAGCAGCCGGGCACCTCTGGTGTGGGCCAGCACCAGTTGCGACAGCGCCGACGGCACCGTCCGGGCGGTGCCCAACGGCAGCTGGATCTCCTCGCGTTCCCCGCCGAGGGGCACCTTGAGGTGCCAGCCGGCGTCGGCGCCTCCGGTCCGGCGGCGCAGCGTCGTACGGGCGCGGGCCAGCCGCAGGTCGGGGGTGTCGTAGTAGGTGGCGGTGAGCGCGACCGGTGGTGCGTCGGCGGCGCTGCGGCCCGGTCGGTCCAGCGGCGGCACGACGAAATCCGGCTCGACCTCGTACTTGCGTTCGATCTCGATCACGACAGGACCTCCCGGACCTCGTCCCACAGGTCGCCATAGGCCTGGGCGGCCCGTCCCCGCGGCTTGGAGACGGCCACCGGCTTGCGGGTCAGACCCATGCGCTCGACGTCGGTGGCCGACGGGACGAACGCGGTCAGGATGTCCGAACGGCCGCGCGGCAGGGCCCGCATGAGCTCCGCGTGCAGCCGCTTGCGGCCGTCGACCATGGAGAAGAATGCGCGCAGGTCCGGTCGCCCACCGTCCAGATCGGCCACGAACGCCGCCAGCTGGTCGAACGTACGCAGGGACAGCGTGGTCGGGATCAGGGGGACGAGCAGCAGGTCGGCGGCCTGGAAGACGTTCTCCGAGACCAGGGAGATGCTCGGCGGGCAGTCGAGCACCACCAGGTCGTACTCGCCGGACACGGGCTTGAGCAGCGCCCTGAGCTGCCGGGTGGGCCGCTTGGTGTCGTCCAGGAGCAGATCCATGTGGCGGTAGGAGAAGTCGGCGGGGAGCAGGTCCAGGCCGGCGAAGTCGGTCGCCTTGATCGCGTCGTCGACGCTGCGCCGCCCGCGGACGAGCGCCTTCCCGCCACCCTTCACCCGCGGGCGGATCCGGAACAGGTAGGTCGCGGCGGCCTGAGGATCCAGGTCCCACAACAGCGTGCGCCAGCCGTCCCGCGCCGCCAGGTAGGCGAGATTGACCGCCGCGCTGGTCTTCCCGACACCGCCCTTGATGTTGTACGCCGCCAGGGTTTTCACAGGTCTGCCCTCACCAGTCGCCCCCGGTCAGCTCGGCCAGCCGCCGCCGGTTCCTGGGCCCTGCGAACGACGCGAACCGCTCGGCGAACTCCGCGCGGGCCTGCCGCTGACGGTCGTCGAACGTCGCGACGAGCCGACCGGCGGCCAGGAGCGTGGCCGCGGACGTCTCGCCGGCCGACAGCAAGCGCTCGGCGAAGCCCTCGACCTCGTGCCGCTGCACCTGCGCATCCTGGTAGCTGCCGAGGTTGTCCTGCAGCCCTTTGAGCTCCGACACCGCTGCGGAGTGCGGCTTGCGGTCGTAAAGGGAGCCGAAGAACTCCAGCAGGTAGCGCAGCTCCTTGGCCCGCTTGCGCAGGTCGTGCAGGGCACCCGCGGGGGAGTCCGCGGTGATCCGGTGACCGTCGCGCAGCAGGCGCTGGGCCACCTTGCGGATCCGGATGTCTGCGCTGCGGCCGATGGGTGCGAGGCCGGCCGGGCCGGGCGCCGCCGTGGGCGCGTCGGCGTCGACGGCGAGTGACCACTCGTCGCGCAGCCGCCGGTACCTCGCCGAACCGAGCGCGCGGCGTAGCGCCACATGCTCCCGGCGCTGTTCGGCCCGCAGGAACCGGTGCAACGGCCTTAGGTCGGCCGCCGCCGACCCGACGGCCGCGGTGAAGGACGGGAAGTCCAGCAGGTAGACGTCGAGGTCGCGGGTGGGCGTGGTGGTCTGGCCCAGCCAGCGGAACTCGTCGCGGAAGTGCTGCTCGACGTCGGGCGGCAGGGCACCCGGCAGCTCCTTGAGCGCTGAGCGCGTGCGCCGGACGGCGACCCGGAAGTCGTGCAGGAACTCGGTGTCGACACCGGCCATCGTGCCGGACTCGTTGGCCTGCAGGCTGGCGAGCAGGGTCCGGTAGACCAGCCGCGCGGCATCGTAGGTGGAGGTTTCGCGGCGCAGCGTCAGCGCCATCTTGCTGGAGTAGTCGCCGGGGCGCCGTCCGGTGACGGCCACGGCTTCGGCGAACACCGTCGAGCCGGCCGGCTCGACGCCCGGCAGGTCGCCTACACGGGCGGCCAGGGCGGCGGCGAACCTGTCGTACCCACGCAGCGGCACGACCGCCACCCGGCGCGTGAGGGGGACCGGGCCGCGGGCCGTGTCGACCTGGCCGTCGGACACGACCAGGCGGGCGACCGTCTTGGCGTCTTCGTTGTGTTCGGTCAGGACCGCCACGACGGACGTGACGGCCGCCACCGGGCGTAGCGCGCGGACGCCGAGGGCCCCGTCGAGCCGGTCGCGCAGGACAGCGGGTAGGTCCTCGTCGAACTCCACCCGCCCCGTGGCCGTGGCCCGGATCAGCAGGGCGCCGGTCTCGCGGTCGGAGAGCTCGAGTGCATCCCCGAGCCGGGCGAGGACGAAGCCCGCGGAATGCACCCGCCAGTCGAAGGTGTCGAGGAAGGCGATGGCATCCCCGTGGCCGGCATCGTGACTGGCATCGTGACTGGCATCGTGACTGGCATCGTGGTGCAGGCCCAGCACGCCATGCAGGTGGGACGTCGACTCGGCCAGGGTGACCGCGTGCTGCGGACCGGCGAGCGTGAACTCCTTCGGCGTTGGCATCCGGCCTCCCTCCCGGCGCCCACCCTAACGGCGGCTCAGGCGGTGCCTGGCATGACATCGCCCGCAACGACGTGTACGTCGACCTTGGCCAGCGGCCTGGCTGCCGGGCCCTGGAGCACCTGGCCGGTCCCGGCCGCGTAGCTCGACCCGTGACAGGGGCAGTCGAGTGTCTTGCCGGCCGGCGCGACGGTGCAGCCCATGTGCGTGCAGCGGGCGCTGAACGCCACCACGGTGCCGGCGGCCGGCTGGGCGAGGATCCATGACTCGCCGTTGGGTCCTGCCGCCGCGACTGCGCTGCCCACCGGGATGTCCGCGACCTTGGCCAGTGGCTTGGCGGCCCCCCGCGCCGCCCGCGCCGCGGGGGCCGCCGGTGACGCTGCGGGTGTTGACGGCTCTGTCCGGGCTGCAGCGCTCGGCTTCGTCTTGTCGCTGGAGCCACAGGCGGCCAGCACGACGGCGCCGGCACCGGCCGCGCCGGCCGCCAGCATCCTGCGTCGGGAAACGGGGTTGGTCATCAATTCCTCCCGGGAGTCTTCTTGAGGGGTCGGTGTTGGTTGGTGTTTCGTGCAGTCCCGACATACACGACCAGCTCGCACCGATGGTTCATTGCTCGCATTACGACAAGATCACGGTCTCCCGACGATCACATACTGTTACCGGCCTCCAGCAGGAGTCGCTTGGCAACCGACGCGGCGGTCGTGGCCGGGATCGCGAAACCGACCCCGATGCTCCCGGACTGGCTACCGGTCGAGGCGATGGCGGTGTTGATCCCGATCAGCCGGCCCGCGGTGTCTACCAGCGCCCCGCCGGAGTTGCCGGGATTGATCGTGGCGTCGGTCTGGATGGCGCCGCGCAGCACCTCGGAGGTGCTGGCGCCGCCGATGCCGCCGTACGGCCCGTTCGGCGTCTGGCTGTCGCCGATCGTGACCGTCCGGCCCAGCGCGCTGACGATGCCGGCGGAGACGCTGCCGGCCAGACCGAGCGGGCTCCCGAACGCGAGCACGGTGTCGCCGGCCGCGACGCTTGCCGAGCTGAACGTGACCGGGGTGAGACCGGAGAGGCCGCGGGCCTTCACCAGCGCTATGTCGTTGGTCGCGTCGGTCCCGACGACATCAGCGGCCACCGTACGGCCGCTGGACATGGTGACCGTGATCGATTGCGCCCCTTCGACGACATGGTTGTTGGTCAGGATCACGCCGTCTGAGCGGTAGACGACCCCGGAGCCCACCCCCTCGCCATCGGCGGTCCGGGTGGTGATCGTCACGACACTGGGCCGGACGGCGGCCACGACGCGGGCCAGCGGCTCGGCCGCCGGGCTACCCGTGCCGACCGTCGCCGCGGTCACCACCACGGCCTTGGTGCGGTGCTCGTAGGCAAGAGCCGTCGCCGCCGACCCCGCCGCGCCGACGGTGAGCGCCAGGCTCGTCAGGAGCGCGCCGGTTGCGACGGCCCTGCGGCGCGGCCGCGCGGCCGGCGGCACCGGCGGCACCGGCGGAAAGGCGTAGATCGAGTGGGGGGCGGGAGGCGGGTAGTCACTCATGTCCATCACGGTGCTGGCCGTATCTGTGAGCGGCTGGACACGTGGCTGGACGTTTCCTGTCAAGCCGTTCAGCCACCGTTGACGGTGCGCAGTCGCAATGCCAGCGTGGGGCAGGCGGCTACCGCACGCCACGCGTCACCGAGCAGGGCGGCGGTCAGGGGCTCGCCGCCCACGATGGGGTAGCCCCACTCGTCGAGCGAGATGCGCTCGGGCAGCAGTTCCGAGCACAGGCCCCGGCCGTCGCAGGCGATCCGGTCGACGGCCAGGGAGCCCGCGTCGGCGCTCATCGTGCTCCGCTCCCGGTGCTGGGAATCGGCAGCACCGGCGCCGGATGAGTGGCCCGGCACCAGCCGTCCTGGTGGGCCACGATCTCGTCGTGGAACACCGCCAGCGCGCTCCGGACGAAGCGCGCCGTGCCGTCCGGGTGGTGACAGGCGCCCCGGCCCTCGACCAGGCCGGCCAGCTGGGCGATCCGCTCCGGCGCGGCGCCGGCCCGGCCGGGCGTCGCGAGCCCGCGCATCGTCGCGGCCAGGGCCGGCAGGCCGCTTCGGCACGGCCCGCACTGGCCGGCTGACTCCCCGGCGAGGTAGCCGACCGCTCGGGCCGTCTCGACGAGCCCGCAGACGTCGGAGGGTAGGGCGACGAGCACCCCGGCGCCGGGCGTCGCGCCGTACGGCCGCAGCCCGGCCACCGAGATCGGCAGGTCCTCGGCCGGCAGCCAGGTTCCGTGGTAGCCGCCGATCAACAGCGCCTGCACCTGCCGGCTCGGACCGCCCCCGAGACCGAGCAGCATGCCGACGGGCGTGCCGATGTCGGCCTCGACAACTCCTGGTGCGTGGACGGCACCGCCGATCGTCAGCAGCATCGTGCCCGGCTCCTCCGCCGTGCCGCGGGAGCGGAACCAGGCCGGGCCGTTGCGGGCGATCAGCGCCAGGTGGGCCAGCGTCTCGACGTTCTGTACGAGGGTCGGCCGGCCGCCGACACCCTTCTGGAAGACCGCGGGGGGCACGGTCCTCGGCAGGGCGGAGCCGCCGTTCAGGCGAGATACCACCGCACTCTCCTGGCCGGAGATGAACCGCGCCGGCGCGTCGACCACCCGGACGGCGACGGCGTCGACGCGGTCGGCGGCCCGCCGGGCCACCAGGTCACGCATGAGCGCGACGAGCGGCCCCGCGTGGACGTACACGACCGCGTCGCGGGCCCCGACGGCGCGGGCAGCAAGCTGCAGGCCGTCGAGCACGAGGTGCGGGGCGGCGCTGAGCAGAAGCTGGTCCTTGCCGCTGACCGGCTCGCCCTCGGCCGCGTTGGCGACGACCACCGGGTGGCGGCCGGCGGCGACGGCGGAGAGCTTGCGGTGGGTGGGAAACGCGGCCCCCCCGCGCCCGGTCAGCCCGGCGTCGCGCACGGCCGCGATCAGGTCGGCGGCGCCGGTGTTCGGCAGCCGGCCGTGCACCTGCTCGTGCGCGCGCAGGTCGCGCAGCCGCCCACCGGAGCCGGACACGGGCAGCAGCCGGCTCCCGGTATCGACCCCCATGGCGTTCATGCCGCCAGCTGCCGGTCCGGCACCGCCGAGATCGACGGCCAGGCGCGCCAGGCGATCGCCGCGACCGGCGCTGCGATGCAGGCGAGGGTGAGCCAGAGCAGGAAGCCGTGCCCGATGTCCGGGCCTAGCGCCAGGCTGTGGGCGATGGCGACCGGCCAGGCGGCGTATGCCGACGAGTGCACGAAGCGCCAGATCCGCCGGCCGATCCGCTGTCGCAGCAGGCTGGTGACGACGATCGCGAGCAGCAGGTCCACCGACAGGGCGCCGAGGCCGATCGACAGCGGGTGATAGGCGGCCGTGAAAGGCAGCACGGCGTCGAGCCAGCCCAGGGTGACGTAGGAGTCGATCACCGCGGTGCCGATGTGGACGGCCAGAAAGGCGAGCGAGAGCAGGCTGGCGTTGCGGTGCAGGCCGGCCACGGCGAACCTCGGCAGTCCCGGCAGGGGCCGGCCGGCCCGGGTGAGCAGGCCCAGTAGCACCACCAGCGTCATCAGGACGAGCAGCACGATCCCGGAGCCGCGGCTGAGGAACCACAGGGCGCTGCCGCCGATGCCGCCGGTCATGACGCCCGCTCCGGTGGCCAGCCGTTGACCGTGGTCACGT
>QHCA01000094.1 GCA_003244095.1 Pseudonocardiales bacterium
TCTCCGGGTGGAACTGCGTCGCCCACAGCGGCCCGGCCTCGACACCGGCGACGAAGCTGCCGCCGTGCTCGGCCCAGGTCACCGCCGCGTCGGCGATATCGGTCTGCACCGCGTAGGAGTGCACGAAGTAGAAGCGCTCCGACTCGACCCCGGCGAACAGCCGGGACCCGGGCGGCGGCGTCACCGTGTTCCATCCCATGTGCGGCACGCGGTCAGCTGCCAGCCGGGTGACCGCACCGGGCAGCAGCCCCATGCCGGCCGATTCCACGCCGTGCTCGACGCCGCGCTCGAACAGCACCTGCATACCGACACAGATCCCCAGCACCGGCCGATCGGCGGCCACCCGCTGCGAGATCACCGTCCGGGCGCCGACCGCGTCGATGCCGTCCATGCAGGCGGCGAAGGCCCCGACGCCGGGCACCACGAGGGCGTCGGCAGCCAGCGCCAGAGCCAGGTCTGCGGTGACCGTCACGTCGGCGCCGGCGCGGGCCAGCGCCCGCTCGGCCGAGCGCAGGTTGCCCGACCCGTAGTCGAGGACCACCACGGACGGGGCGCTCACAGCGCACCCTTGGTGCTGGGCACACCGCTCACCCGGCCGTCCAGGGTCACCGCGTCGCGGAGCGCGCGGGCGACGGCCTTGAACTGCGCCTCCACGATGTGGTGGGCGTTGCGGCCCGACAGCACCCGCACGTGCAGCGCGACCCGCGACTCGGCGACGAAGGACTCCCAGATGTGGCGGGTCAACGACGTGTCGTAAGAGCCGATCAGCTCGACGAGACCGGGCTCGTCGTGCACGAGGTACGGCCGGCCGGAGAGGTCGACGGCCGCCTGCACCAGGCACTCGTCCAGCGGCACCAGGGCGTCGCCGAACCGCCGGATGCCGGCCTTGTCGCCCAGCGCGTCCCGCAGCGCCTGACCGACCGCCAGCGAGGTGTCCTCGACGGTGTGGTGGGCGTCGACCTGCAGGTCGCCGGTCGTGGCCACCGACAGGTCGAAGCCGGCGTGCTTGCCCAACTGGCAGAGCATGTGGTCGAAGAACGGTACGCCGGTCTCGGCGGTCGCCTGCCCGGTGCCGTCGATCAGCAGGTCCACGACGACGTGCGATTCCCTGGTCCTGCGCTCCACCCGCGCCGATCGGCTCATCCGAGCACCTCCGCCAGCGCGGCCAGGAAAGCTGCGACCTCGGACGGCAGCCCGGCCGTCACGCGCAGCCAGCCGGGCAGGCCGACGTCGCGGACCAGGACCCCGCGGCCCAGCAGCCCCTGCCAGACGGCAGTGGAGTCGGGAAAGCCGCCGAAGAGGACGAAGTTGGCATCCGAGGGGACCACCTGACACCCGAGATCGGGCAGCCCAGCCACCAGCCGGTCCCGCTCGGTCCGGATCTCGTCCACAGTGGACAACAGTTCCGTTGTGTGCGCCAGGGCCACCCGCGCGGCCGTCTGGGTCAGAGTGGAGAGGTGGTAGGGCAGCCGGACCAGCCGCAGCGCGTCGATCACCGCGGGGGCCGCCGCGAGATAGCCCAGGCGGGCGCCCGCCATCGCGAAGGCCTTCGACATGGTGCGGGTCACGACCAGCCGCTCGTAGTCCGCCAGCAGGGTCAGCGCCGACGGCGTGCCCTCGCGGGCGAACTCCGCGTACGCCTCGTCGACCACCACCATGCCCGGGGCGGCGTCGCACACCGCGCGGATCACGTCGAGCGGCAGGCTCGTGCCGGTCGGGTTGTTCGGCGAGGTGAGGAAGACGATGTCCGGCTCGGCGGCCCGCACCTGGGTCACGGCGCTGTCCACGCCCAGCCCGAAGCCGGCGGCCCGGTGCCCGCTCACCCAGCCGGTCGCCGTCGCTGCCGCGATGTTGGGGTGCATCGAGTACGACGGCTCGAAGCCCATCGCGATGCGCCCCGGCCCGCCGAAGGCCTGCAGCACCTGTTGCAGCACCTCGTTGGACCCGTTCGCCGCCCAGACCTGCTCGAAGCCAAGGCCGTCGTCGAGGGAGGGCGCGAGGTAGGTGGCCAGATCCTGGCGCAGGGCGACCGCCTCCCGGTCGGGATAGCGGTTGAGCGTGCCACCCGCGACCCGCACGGCAGCGGCAAGGTCGTCGACGAGGGCGGCGGGTGGCGGGTGGGGGTTCTCGTTGGTGTTCAGCCGGACTGCCACGTCGAGTTGCGGCGCGCCGTACGGTGAGCGGCCTCGCAGGTCGGTACGGACCGGCAGAGGGACCGGCAGCCTCACCGCCGCACCCGGAGCATGACCGCGTCGACGTGCGCCGCGAGGTCCTCGGCGCCGCCGAGCGCCTCGATGTGCGGCGCGGCGGCCGCCAGTGCGTCCCGGCTCGCCTCCACCACGTGGATCCCGCGGAGGAAGGACTGCACGGACAACCCGCCGGTGTGCCGCGCCGTACCGCCCGTCGGCAGCACGTGGTTGGACCCGGCGAGGTAGTCACCGAGCGACACCGGGGAGTACGGCCCGACGAAGACCGCGCCGGCATTGCGCACCCGGGCGGCCACCGCGCGGGCGTCACGGCAGACCACCTCGAGGTGCTCGGCCGCCCAGGAGTCGACGACGCCGATCC
>QHCA01000095.1:0-16450 GCA_003244095.1 Pseudonocardiales bacterium
GGCCGGATCGCCGCGGCCAACGCCCTGTCCGACGTCTACGCCATGGGCGGGCGACCGGTGGTCGCGGTCAACCTGCTCGGCTGGCCGCGCGAGGTGCTCCCGCTCGAGCTGGCCACCGAGGTGCTGCGCGGCGGGCTGGCGGTGGCGGCGGAAGCCGGCAGCCACGTCGCCGGCGGGCACAGCGTGGACGATCCCGAGCCGAAGTACGGCATGGCCGTGACCGGCATCGCCGACCCCCAGCGGTTGCTGCGCAACGACGCAGGGCGGGCCGGAGTGCCGATTAGCCTCACCAAGCCGCTCGGCATCGGCGTCCTCAACAGCCGCCACAAGGCGACCGGTGAGGTGTTCGCCCAGGCGATCGAGGCGATGACGACGCTCAATCGGGTCGCGGCCGACGCCGCCCTCCGAGCCGGGATCACCTGCGCCACCGACGTGACCGGCTTCGGCCTGCTCGGTCACCTGTTCAAGCTGGCCAGGGCCTCAGGGGTGACGGCCGTGGTCGACGCGGCCGCGGTGCCCTACCTCGACGGCGCCCGCGCGGCCCTGCGGGACGGGTACGTCAGCGGCGGCACCCGGCGCAATCTCGACTGGGTACGACCACATCTCGACAGCACCGTCACCGAGGAGGAGTTGCTGTTGCTCGCCGACGCCCAGACCTCCGGCGGCCTGCTCGTCGCGGGGGAGGTCCCCGGCGCGCCGGTGATCGGGGAGCTCCGGACGCCCGGCGATGCCGTCCTGGTCGTGCGCTGATCAGCGGCACGGAGGGAGGTCGCGCATGGGCCGGGTCACTGATCGGCGCCGCATAGTACGCATCGACCGGGATCGACGGGTCGAGCGGGCCGACACCCTCGCCGTCGAGGAGCCACTGGAGATCCGGGTGGGGGGCCGGCCGCTGTCGGTGACCATGCGCACCCCGGGCGACGACTTCGACCTGGTGGCCGGTTTCCTCACCACCGAGGGCGTGATCGCGGGTGCCGGTGAGCTCGCCACGATGCGCTACTGCGCCGGGGCCCCGGCCGACGGGGAGAACACCTACAACGTCGTCGACGCCACCGTGGCGGGCACCGTCGCCGTTCCGGCGTACTCGGTGGAGCGCAACTTCTATACG
The DNA here is from genome assembly GCA_003244095.1 of Pseudonocardiales bacterium. Lineage (GTDB taxonomy): Bacteria > Actinomycetota > Actinomycetes > Mycobacteriales > QHCA01 > QHCA01. Next base: position 1,109 of record QHCA01000095.1, read on the forward strand.
ACGTCCTCCTGCGGGGTGTGCGGCAAGGCCTCGATCGAGGCGATCCGTACCGTGAGCCGCTGGCCGGTGGGCGCCGACCCGGCCACGGTCACGGCCGCGGTGCTGAGCGGGCTGCCCGATGCCCTGCGAGCCGGGCAGGCGGTGTTCGACAAGACCGGGGGGCTGCACGCGGCGGGGCTGTTCGACAGCACCGGAGGCCTGCTCTGTCTCCGGGAGGACGTCGGGCGGCACAACGCGGTCGACAAGGTGGTCGGCTGGGCCGCCCGCTCAGGTGCCCTGCCGCTCACCGGCCGCATCCTCATGGTCAGCGGCCGGGCGTCCTTCGAGCTGGCCCAGAAGGCGGTGATGGCGGGCATCCCGGTGCTGGCCGCGGTCTCCGCGCCCTCGACGCTGGCCGTCGACCTCGCGCGCGAGGCCGGGTTGACCCTGGTCGGCTTCCTGCGCGGGGCGACGATGAATGTCTACGCCGGCGGCCAACGGGTCACCGGCTAGCCCTCGGCTAGCCCAGCGTGATGGCCTTGCGCCATACGTCGATCTCCAGCACGGGCCGCATGCCGACCGACTCGTAGAGGCTGAGGGCGCCTGAGGCGTTGTTGGTGTCCACGCCGAGCATGGCGCTCGTCCGGCCACGGCGGCTCATCTCGGCGAAGGAGATGCGCAGCAGCAGCTTGGCCAGCCCCTTGCCGCGGGCCCGCGGGTGCACGCCGAGGGCCTGCACGTAGCCGGCGTTGTCGGTCTCGACGAAGGCATTGGTGGCCAGCAGCATCGCGGCCGGCTCGTCGTCGAACTCGGCGTACCAGACCTGCGACCAGTCGGTGGACGAGCGCTTGGCGAAGTGGCCGTACCACTCGTCGAAGCTCTGCGGCACGGTGCCGAAGTGCCCGCGGAAGGCGACCTCCTTGACCCCGTGCGCGGCCCGCAGCAGGTCCTCGTCGGTGCCGCAGACCCGCACCGTCACGCCGGACGGTACCGGCGGGCCGGCGAGGTCCGCGAGGTCCGCGAGGTCGGCGAGGTCGCCGTCCAGGGTCACCCGCATCCGGTGAAAGGTGGTCACCACGGTGTAGCCGCGCTCGGCCAGCAGGGCGGCCTCGCCCAGCGCCACCCGGTAGCACCCGACCATGGCCCGGATCCTGCCGTGCCCCAGCTCCCGCCCGATCTCGCCCGCCCGCCGTTCGACGACGGTGAGCAGGCAGCCGCCCAGGCCCGGGTCGGCGTCGGGGTGCACGTAGAAGTCGATGTCGACGTCGGCGGACGTGCCCTTGCGGCAGGCCCACGCGTAGCCGACGGCCACCCCATCGGCGTCCAGCGCCAGCCAGCCGTCGGTGACCGGGTCGAAACCCGGCTCGGTGAACTCGTCGCGCAGGTCGTCCTCCGTCAGGTCGGGAAATCCGAGTACGGAGACGTCATGCGCGACGAGCAGGCGGTAGACCTCGGGCAGGTCGTCGAGGACCGGCCGGCGCAGAGCATGTCCGGCGGGCAGGGCAGTGGCACTCACGATGTGCAAGCATGCCCTGTCCCGGCGGCCGGCCCGAACTTCTTTTCGTACGGGTGCGTCAGCGCCTATGGATGGCGGGGGACGGGGAGCAGGTCACGGTCGGCGAGGACCCGGCGGGCGACGGTCATGGCACCCAGCACACGGGGGAAGCCGGCGTAGGGCAGCGCCTGCATGATGGCCTCGACCAGCTCGCCGGGTTGCAGGCCGGCGCCCAGCGCGGAGCCGAGATGGGCTTCGAGCTGAGGTTCGACACCGCCGAGGGTGATCAGCGAGCCGAGGACGACCAGCTCCCGGCGGCCGGCGTCCAGGCCGGGGCGGGCGTGGATGTCGCCGTAGGCGAACTCGACCGCCAGCCGGGGCAGGTCAGGGGCGACATCGGCGAGCTCGTCGTGGACCCTGCGACGGGTAGCGCCGGGCCCGCCGAGCTCGGCCTGGCGGGCGAGGCCACGCTCGTAGCGTTCGTTCATGCCCGTGGCCGGCCGGCGTTGTGGGCGGTGAAGTCGACGATGCGGTGCCATGCGTCGGCGCAGGCTTCCTCCCACTCGCCGAACGCCCGGTCGAAGAACGAGTGCGGCGCGCCGTCATAGACGTGCATCTCGTAGGTCTTGCCGGCCTGCTCGAAGCCGGCCGCCAGTGCCCGGAACGCCTCCGGCGGGGTCGCGACATCGTTGCCGGCCAGCAGCATCAGCAGTGGCGCGGACAGGTCGGTGGTCGCGTCGCCGAAGAAGCGTGGCGAACCGTAGAACCCGATCGCCCCTGCCAGGCCGAGATCGCCGGCCGCCTGCCGCCAGGAGTGGCCTCCGCCCAGACAGAACCCGACGGTGAACACCGGGCCCGGATGCTCCTCACGCAGCAGCCCGACGGCCGCTGTCACGTCGGCGTCGACGTGGCCGGTGCCCAGCAGCGGCAGGTGGTTCATCGGATCGAAGGAGTCGGCACGCTGCGAAGTCCCGGCGGTACGCCCGTAGAAGTCGATGGCGATGGTGTGGAATCCGGCCTGAGCGAACCGTTGGGCGAGATTTTCGTAGAAGGGGTGCAGGCCCCGCGCGTCCGGGAGGACGACCATGCTGCTGCCGTTCGGGGTGGCCGGGACCGCCCGATAGGCGCAGAAGCGGTTTCCGTCAGCGGCGGTGATCTCCAGCGGGCCGTGTTCGGCCACCTCGCCGTGAGCGACGGGCAGAGCGGGCGGTCGGCTTCCAGCCGAGTGACACATGGTCGGTCTCCTTCTCGCCGGTACGTCTGGTGCCGCCCAGACTGGCGGCGATCGCGGTCGGCACCCAGGTCTCCGGCTGTACGGGTACTCGCAGGGCCATCCTCCGTCTGCCAGCGGCAGGGATACTGGCGGCATGAGAGATCGGCAGGAGCTGGGCGGATTCCTGCGATCGCGGCGCGCGCGCGTCACGCCGCAGAGTGCCGGGCTGCCCGGCGGATCGCGCCGCCGCGTCCCGGGGCTGCGCCGGGAGGAGCTCGCGCAGGTCGCCGGGATCAGCGTGGAGTACTACCAGCGGCTGGAGCAGGGTCGGGCGACCCGCCCGTCCGAGGAGGTGCTCGACGCCATCGCCCGCGTGCTCCGGCTCGACGACGTACGGCGAGCACATCTGCACCGTCTTGCCCGCCCGCCGCGCGGGCCGGTCCCGGCCACCGACCAGGCGGCCGGGCAGGTCCGGCCCGAGCTGCAGCACATGCTCACCCTGATGGACCGGATCCCGGCGTTGATCATCAACGACGGGTTCGACCTGCTCGCCGCCAACCCCCTCGCCACCCGCATCTTCACCGCCGTCAATATCGCCCCCGCCGCCAACTGCAACATGGCCCGCTACCTGTTCCTCGACCCCGCAGCCCGCGACTTCCACCTTGAATGGGCTGGCGTCGCCGCCGCCACGGCCGGCCAGCTCAGACTCGCCACAGGCCGCCACCCCGGCGACCCGAACCTCACCGGCCTGGTCACGGAGTTGACGACCAGCAGCGAGGACTTCCGTGCGCTCTGGGACGCCGGGGACGTCGAGCAGCGCTCCTGCGGCGCCAAGAGCCTCCGCCATCCGGCCCTGGGCGTACTGACCTTGCACTACGAAAACTTCGAGCCAATCAGCAGTCCTCGCCAGCGGCTCATCACCTTCACCCCCGAGCCGCAGAGCGCCACCGAAGCGGCACTGCATCTCCTTGCCACCTGGGCTGCCCCGGCACAGGCGAGGCCCCGAGCTGCCGCCGACCGGCTCGTCATCGACCACTGAGCGCAGACCGCTGCTGCGCGCGGCGTTCCAGCAGTACGACGACCAGTGGGCACAGCGCCTGGGAGCCGGCGACGAAACGCTCCGAGAGCCCGACCAGGTCGCCCTTGCCGAACAGTTCCACCGCGAACCACGTGAGGGGCACGAGCAGTGCCGCGGTCGCGGCCACTCCGGACGCGCGCCGCCAGGCAAGCGCCGGCCACACCGCGAGGGACACGAAGCCCACGGCCGCGGCACAGAAATGCGCCGCTGACGAGCCGACCTCAGGCAGCGGGAACGCGGCTACCGCGAGGGTGCCCGCGCCGCCGGCGGCCAGGGCCAGGCGCCCGGGGGGGCCGGCCGGTCGCAGCCCCACGGCGGTGACGATGTCGCACAGCCCCACGCCGGCCAGCCCCGCGGTCATCACCCACCGGTCGGTGGCGCCGTGCGCGGCCAGCGCGCTGATCGTGTCGGTCACCGAGTCGAAACCACCGGGCTGCAAGGCCGCCGCCAGGGTCCACCCGCCGATCATGAACACCGGCGCGCAGGCCGCTGAAAGCACCGTCCACCGCGGCAGTTGTCGCATGAGGTCACCTTACGTTCGGATCGTCACCCCACAGGGTTAGGTTCGTCGCGTGCCGTCGACCTTCCAAGCGCTCGCCGTCCTGCTCATCGCGCTGCTGCCCGGCGCGCTCTACACGTGGGCGTTCGAGCGACAGGCAGGCGCCTGGGGGGTCAACACCTCCGACCGGTTGCTGCGCTTCGTGGGGTCCTCGGCGCTCCTGCAGGTCCTCGCCACCCCGGTGATCTACCAGCTCTACCGCACGTTCATCGTGACGGGCTGGCTGCGCGCCGGGCGGCCGCTGCCATGGTGGGTGTGGCTGCTGGTGGGCATGTTCGTGGGCGTGCCGCTGGCGCTGGGCCACATGATCGGCCGCGCGGCGCACAACCGCACGCGGTGGAGCCGGTGGTTCACCGGCGAGCATCCGGCGCCGCGGGCGTGGGACAATCTGTTCAGCACCGAGGACCTGACCGGCTGGGTGCGCCTGCGCATGAAGGCCGAGAGGGTCTGGATCCTGGGTGCCTACGGTAGTGCCGAGGACGGCTCGATGCGCAGCTACGCCGCCGGCTACCCGCACGCCCAGGACCTCTACCTCGTCGACACCGCCGAGGCCGACGCGGATGGGCAGTTCGTCACCGACGAGGCGGGCAACGTCGTCATGCGCGGCGTCGGTGTGCTCGTGCGGTGGAAGGAGGTCGAGTATCTTGAGTTCATCGAGGCCTAGCCGGAGGAGGCGCTGTTGACGAGCAGCGACGCGAACACCAACGGCGACCGGGCCTGGCAGTTCAACGGATCACCCGACCGGCGGGGCGGCTATGCCGCCGGCGCCAAGACGCCGGCCCAGTTCAGGCGGCCACCGGCCTCGGTCATCGCACCGCCGCCCAACGGCCGGCCGGGCGGGGCAACCCACCAGCCCTAGTCCGATCGGTCTCTGCCTCATCTACCGGGCGCGCACCCGCGGGTCGATGACGCCGTAGAGCAGGTCGACCACGAGGTTGGCGGCGATGATGAAGAACGCGGCGAACATCGTCACACCGAGCACCTTCGGCAGGTCGTTCTCCGTGATCGACAGCACGGCGTACTGTCCCAGCCCGGGCAGCGAAAAGGTGCTCTCGGTCAGGATCGCGCCCCCGAGCAGCAGCCCCAGGTCGAGGCCGAAGATGGTCGTGATCGGCGTCAGGGCGGCCCGCAGGCCATGGCGTAGGACGACCGTGTGCTCCGGCAAGCCCTTGGCGCGGGCCGTACGGATGTAGTCCTCACCCATGGTCTCGAGCATCCCGGAGCGGGTCAGCCGGGCGTAGGCGGCCGCGAACAGGAACGCCAGCGTGATCCACGGGAGCAACAGGTCGTAGGCCCACTCGGCCGGGTTGGCCGCGTCCATCGGGTTGGTCCCGCCGGGTGCGGCCCAGCCCAGCGTGTAACTGAAGATCGACAGGGAGAGCAGGCCGGTGAAGAAGATCGGCAACGACACACCGGCAAGCGCCACCCCCATCGCCGAGCGGTCGAACACGCTCCCGCGCTTGAGAGCCGACAGGACACCCGTCGCCACGCCCGCGAGCAGCCAGATGACGGCCGCGCCGGAGGCGAGGGACAGGGTGACCGGCAACCGGCTGAGCAGGTCGGGGAGCACGGGGGTCTGCCGCAGGAAGGAGTAGCCCAGGCACGGGGCGGCGCAGTGCACTGTGGACGGTCCGGTGTCGAAGTCCTCGCCCACGAAGATGCCTTTGACGAACCGGCCGTACTGCACGTAGATCGGATCCGTGAAGCCGAGATGGACGGCCGTCTCGTGGATCTGCGCGGCCCCGGCACTCTTGCCGACATAGCGGGCGGCCAGGTCGTCCGGGGAGGCGCCGGCGACGCGCGGAATGACGAAGAAGATGGAGAAGGCGACCGCGCTGACGACGAACAGCATCACCACCGAGACGATCAGGCGTCGGAGGATGTAGGCCTTCATCGTGGCCGGCCGGCCGGCCGGCGACCCCGCACTGTTCTGGAGCGGGGTCGCCGGTCAGCCATGCCTTCACCTGCCTCGTACTCGGATTCTTCGGGTCAGCGGACTACTACTTCTTGCCCATCACCGTGTAGTCGTACATGCCGAACCCGTCGTTGACGAAGACGTTGGTCAACGTCGGCGGCCGGTACAGCAGGCCCTTTGCCCAGACACCCGGCATGGCCGCGGCGTTGGTCATCACGACCTCGTCGATCTGGCCCCAGATCTTCTCGCGGGCAGGCTTGTCGGTGGTCTGCAGTGCCTTGTCCAGCAGCTGGTCGGCCGCCGGCACCTTGATGCCGAAGTTGGTGTTGCCGCCCGTCGCCCGGATCACCCGGCTGTCCACGATCTGGTCGAGGAAGCCGAAGCCGTCCGGCCAGTCCGCACCCCACCCGTAGACCTTCAGGCCCAGCTGGTGGCTCTTGGCGTAGTCCGGCTTGCCGGCGTACAGGGCCGCATAGTCACCCTTCGGGAAGCCCTTGATCGTCAGCTTGACGCCGATCTTGGACAGGGATGCCTGCAGGGCTTCGGCGGTGGCCTTCTCCTTGGGCCGCTCGATGCGGTACGACACGTTGGTCGAGAAGCCGGTCGGCTTGCCGCACTGCTTGAGCTCGTCCTTGGCCTTGGCCAGGTCACCCTCGGGCTTAGAGCCGGACTCGTACAGATCGTTCTTCTTGTAGCCCGGGATCAGCGGCGGCATCAGGCTGCTGGCGATATCGCCACCGATGGCGCCACCGTAGGCCCGCTGGTAGCCGGTCTTGTCGAATCCGTACAGCACCGCCTTGCGGCAGTGGATGTTGTCGAACGGCGCGACGTCGCTGTCGATGGCGGTGAACCAGGTCCGGGCGATCGCGGCGGAGTCGGCGTTGGCCTTCAGGGCCGGGTCGCGGAGCACCCTGCCCTGCGTCGCGGCGCCGACACCGGTGCCCTCGATGGCGACGTCGAGGTCCTTGGCGAGCAGGCGGTTGTCGATGTCGTCGCTGTTGACGTTGAGCGAGACCTCGATGCGGTCGACCAGCGGCTTGCGGCCGGAGGACGGGTCGGTGTTCGGGTCGTAGCTCGCGTTGCGGACCATCGAGAATCCCTTGCCGGGGTTGTTCTTCTCGAACTTGTACGGTCCGGTCGAGATCACGTGCTCCTTGTACTTCGTGCCGGTGTCGGCCGCCCGCGGGACCGGGATGGTCGCCGGCAGCTGGGCGAAGTAGTCGAAGCCGGAGAACGACTTCTTCAGGTGGAAGATGATCGTGTTGTCATCGGGGGTCTCGATGGCCTTCAATCCCAGCTTGTTCGGGTCACTGTCCTTGTAGGGGCTGGTGTAGCCCTGCAGGTCCAGGAAGTCGTTGAAGTACGTCGGGCCGTTGGGGAACGTCGTCTTGTCCAGTGACCGCTCGACGGCGTACTTCACGTCCTTGGACGTGACGACCTTGCCGTCCTCGTACTTGATCCCCTTACGAAGCTTGTACGTCCACGTCTTGGCGTTGTCACTGGGCACACCGAGGGTCTCGGCGAGGTCGGGAACGAGCACGGGGGTGCCGACGGCCGATTTGAACACGACGAGCGAGCGGCCGTAGTTGCGGATGAAGTTCCACGAGAAGCCGTAGTAGGTGTCGGCCGGGTCGAGGGAGTCCCAGTCGCCGGAGTTGGCCATCGTCAGCGTGCCGCCCTTTTTGTCTGACGGGTTGAGGACCTTGCCGACCGCGGCGTTGAAGGCTGCCTTGGCGGTGCTCTTGCTGCCGTTGTCCTTGGCCTTGCTGTTGCAGCCGGCCAGGACCATGGTGATGGCCGCACTCACGGCAATCGCCGAGACGATGCGTCTCCTCTTCATACGTGTTCCCACCCTTTCTCTTTGTTCGGGCCGGGTTCCCGGCTCGGCATGAGCTTCGCGGTGCTGGGCATCGAGCTAGTGCGAACGGGGGTCGAGGGCATCGCGCAGGCCGTCACCGAACAGGTTGAAGGCAAGCACCGTGATGAAAATGGCCAGGCCGGGCGGAAGCATGAACCAGGGATCGGTCTGGTACCAGTGCGCCGCGTCGTTGAGCATGCCGCCCCAGCTGGCCCTCGGCGGGCGCACGCCGACGCCGAGGAACGACAGGGCGGCCTCGAACAGGATGTTGGTGGGGATCAGCAGCGTCGTGTAGACCAGGATCGGCGCGACGAGGTTGGGCAGCACCTCCTTGTAGATGATGTACGGGCTCCTGGCGCCCAGGCTGATCGCCGAGTCGACGAAATCGCGTTGCCGTAGCGACAGGGTCTGGCCGCGAACCACCCGGCCGATGTAGGGCCAGTTCACGACGCCGACGATGAAGATGATCAGGGCGATGCGCAGGGCGTCACCGCTTAGGCCGAAGGCCGTGTCCGGGATCGCGCCGACCAGCGCGAGGGAGAAGAGCAGGATCGGGAAGGCCAGGAAGATGTCCATCAACCGGCTGATCATGGCGTCGACCCAGCCGCCGAAGTAGCCGGCGATCACCCCGGCCACCGTGCCGATGACCATGGACAGCATCGTCGCGAGGAAGGCGATAAGCAGCGAGATCCGGGCGCCGTAGACGATCCGGCTGAACAGGTCGCGGCCGTTGATCGGCTCGACCCCGAACAAGAAGTCGTGGCTGATCCCGCCGTAGGCACCGATAGGCGTCTGCTTCTCGGCGTCGACCTGCTTGTAGTGGAAGTCATTGGGCGGGTGCCCGGCAAGCGAGACGATGACCGGCGCCAGGATGGCCGCGATGATGAGGAGCACGACCACGACGGCCCCCGCCATGGCGACCTTGTCACGCTTGAGCCGCATCCAGGCGATCTGTCCGAGCGAGCGTCCCTCGATCTTGCGCACGCCCGTCAGGACCGCCTCGGGGGTGGCCTCGACTTCGGCGGGGGGGACTTCGAGAGGGGCCGTCATGCCCGCGCCACCTCCCAGACTCAACCCGGCCGCGCTCCGTTGCGTGGTCGGACCATGTTCGCCTCTCCCGCGAGGGGTCGGCGGAGATGTGACTCGATTGTGACCGGGTTGGAGCTTCTGCGGAACCTCCCGGCGGGCCCCCCTTGGAGGAACCGGGCGTCAGGGCAGAAACTGGATCGCGCCGAAGACCGTCGCGACCTGATCGCCGTAGTGGGGCGAGTACATGTTGGTCTGGTCGCCGGGGGGCTTGGGCTTGAAGTCGTTGTGCCCGTTGATCAATCCCCAGCTGCCGTCGTACTGCATGAGCCACGCGCCGCCCGACGACCCGCCGGTCATGGAGTTGACCAGCGACACGTAGGAGAACCCGGCAAACTGTGCGATACCGGATGCCTCCATCAGCTTTGAACCGTCGAAGGGCGATGCCGCCGGGTAGCCGAAGGCAGCGACGAACTGGCCCACGGGGTAGTTCCAGGCGATGCCCTGGCCGCCCAGCAGCGCCACGATCGGCGTACCCGCGCTGTTGTGGTTCATCCAGGCCGCGCCGACGTCGTCGCCGAAGTCCTGGTTGTCGTCGAAGAATGCCGTGAGGGTGTGCAGCTGACGCGCTGTCCACTTCCCGAACGGTGCCGGGTGTTCATCGCCAGGGCTGCGGCCTTCATCGACGGTAGCTCGGAGTCCGGCCGCGCGGCCTTCGTCCGCGCCGGCGTCCAGTAGGCCGCCACGGCCTGCTGCCGCGCCGCCGCCGCCGGTGTCACCGCGGACAGCCCGGCGACGATCAGTGCGGTCGCGAGGCTTCCGACCAGTGCTTTGAACATGTCGTCTCCCTCCGTCGCTCTGAGGGGCCTGCTCGGCCCAGGGCGAATGTAGGCTCGGAGGAGCGGGAGTCGCTGTCAGTTGGCCGACGTCTCCATGTCGGATGCCCGACTGCCGAGTGCCGCGGAGTTCAATGTCCCGATGACTGCTACGGCACTGACGATCGCCGGGTCGGACTCCGGCGGCGGGGCCGGCATCCAGGCCGACCTCAAGACGTTCCTGGCCTGCGGGGTGCACGGGATGTCGGCGATCACCGCGGTGACGGTGCAGAACTCCCTGGGGGTCTCGGGCATCTACGAATTGCCGCCGCATGCCGTCGCCGAGCAGATCGAGTCGGTGGTCACCGATATCGGCGTCGGTGCGGCCAAGACGGGCATGCTCGCCTCGGCCGCGATCATCGAGGCGGTAGCGGATGCCGTCGTGCGGCTGGGCGTCCACCCGCTGGTGGTCGACCCGGTGGCGGCCTCGCAGCACGGCGACCCGTTGCTGCGCCCCGACGCCCTTGCCGCTCTGCGCCGGTCGATCCTGCCGCTGGCCGACCTCGTGACTCCCAACACCGACGAGGTGCGGCTGCTCACCGGTATCGAGGTGGGCACCCATGCGGACATGCGCGAGGCGGCCCGGGCACTGCACGCGATGGGTCCGGCCTGGGTGCTGGTCAAAGGCGGTCACCTGACCGGGTCGGCGGCGACGGACCTGCTCTACGACGGCACCGGGTTCACCGAGTTGCCCTCGCGGCGTCACGGCACGCCGCACACGCACGGCAGCGGCGACACGCTGGCCGCGGCCACCTGCGCCGCCCTGGCGAGGGGACTGGACATGCGCGCGGCCGTGCACAGCGGCAAGGAGTACGTGACCGCGGCGATCGCCGGCTCCTACCCGTTGGGGCGCGGTCTCGGCCCGGTCGGACACTTCTGGCGGGTCCGCGACCTGCCCGGGAGCGTCAACTAGCGGCTGCCGCGAGCCGGGTGGCGAACACGCGGGCCGCCCCGCCCGGGTCATCGGCCTCGGTGATCGCGCGGACCACGACCACTCGGCGGGCGCCGGCCTCGATCACCTGATCCAGCCGGGTCAGGTCGATGCCGCCGATGGCGAACCACAGCCGGCCCCCTGCTTCGTTGCCGGGCCCGCCGCCCGGGCTGCTGGTCGCGGCGTGCTCGATCAGGCCGAGACCAGCCGCCGCCCGCCCCGGCTTGGTCGGTGTCACCCAGATCGGCCCGGCGCACAGGTAGTCGACGCCGGGTTCGTGCAGCGCCGCGTCGAACTGCGCGGGCGAGTGCGTGGAGCGGCCGAGCACGACGCGCTCGCCGAGGATCTCCCGCGCGACGGGCACCGGCAGGTCGTCCTGGCCGAGATGCAGCGCGGGCGCGCCGGCCGCGCGCGCGACGTCGGCCCGGTCGTTGACGCACCACAGCCGGCCGTGCCGCTCTGCGGCGGCGGCGAACATCTCCAGCAGCCGGATCTCCTCGGCCGCCTCCAGGCCCTTCTCACGCAATTGGACGATGTCGACCCCGGCATCGAGCACGGCGTCGAGGAAAGGTGCCAGGTCGCCCTGACGACGGCGGGAATCCGTACACAGGTAGAGCCGGGCCTCGTTCGCGGCCGCGCGCGGGTCGGTAGGCACGCTCGCACGGTACGGGTAGCCTCGATCCTGCACGGGAGCCCGGTGCCACTGGGCTGAGAGGGTGGGCTGGGGAGCCCCCGACCGTTTGTCACCTGATCCGGGTAATGCCGGCGCAGGGAGTCGAGCCCCCCTGCGATGCCGGGAAGGGGCCTGCCGCGTGGGTACGAGTGCAGCGCGCAACGCCGACGTGCTGGTCGCCGGCGCCGGCGTGATCGGGCTGGCGGTGGCCTGGCGGGCCGCCCAGCGTGGGCTGTCGGTGACCGTTGCCGACCCCGCCGCGGGGAGCGGTGCCACCAACGCCGCGGCCGGCATGCTCGCCCCGGTCACCGAGCTGGCCTACGGCGAGACGCCTCTGCTCGCGCTCAACGTCTCCTCGGCCCGCCGCTACCCCTCTTTCGTCGCCGAGCTGGAGCAGGACAGCGCGATGACCGTGGGCTACCGCACCTGCGGCACGCTGCAGGTCGCGTGGGACGGCGCCGACCTGGCTGCCCTGCGCGACCTGCACGCCTTCCAGCTCTCCCTCGGACTGGCCGCGGAGCTGGTCACCGGTCGCGAGCTGCACCGGCTGGAGCCGGGCCTGGCGGTGGGCCTGCCCGGTGGTGTGGTGGCGGCCGGCGATCATCAGGTCGACAACCGCCTCCTGTACGCGGCCCTGCGGGCCGCGGCCGCCCGGGAGGGGGTGGCGTTCGCGGCGAGCCGGGTCACCGACCTCGTCGTCACTGGCGACCGGGTCACCGGCGCGCGGCTCGACACCGGCGAGGTCCTCGGCGCGGGTGCCGTGGTGCTGGCCGCCGGGGCCTGGTCGATGCAGGTCGGCGGCCTGCCTCCCGACCTGCTGCCCACCATTCGCCCGGTCAAGGGGCAGACGCTGCGGTTGCGCACCACCGGCGAGCCGCTACTGCGCCACGTCCTGCGCGGCAGCGTCCGCGGCTCACCGGTCTATCTGGTGCCGCGGGCAGACGGAGGGATCGTGGTCGGCGCGTCCAGCGAGGCGGTCGGCTTCGACCTCCGCCCGCGGGCCGGAGCGGTCTACGAGCTGCTCCGCGACGCCCAGGCGCTGCTGCCCGCGATCGGTGAGGCCGAGATCGACGAGATCAGCACCGGCCTGCGCCCGGCGACACCGGACAACGCGCCACTGATCGGGCGCACCTCACTGCCTGGCCTGCTGCTGGCCACCGGGCACTACCGCAACGGCCTGCTGCTGGCGCCGGTCACTGCCGACACCATCGCCGATCTGCTGGCCGGCGGTGCCGATCAGCCCGAGCTGGCCGCCGCCGCCCCGACGCGGTTCGCGGCGACGGCCGCCGCGGCCGTGGCGGCCCGATGAACATCACCGTCAACGGCGAGGACCGCCGCGTCGGCCCCGGCACTACCCTGGCCGAGCTGGTCGAGCAGGTGGCCGGCAGCGGACGGGGCACCGCGGCGGCCGTCGACGGCACCGTCGTCCCCCGCGGCGGCTGGCCGGCCGAACGGCTCCGCGACGGTGTCGTCGTCGAGCTCGTCACAGCGGTGCAGGGCGGCTGAGCGTGGCCCTCACCATCGCCGGCACCGAGCTCGCGTCCAGGCTGATCCTGGGCACCGGCGGCGCGCCCAGCCTTCGGGTGCTCGACGAGGCGATCGCCGCGTCGGGTACGTCGATGTGCACGGTCGCGATGCGCCGGCTCGACCCGGGTACGTCGGGGTCCGTCCTCGACACCCTCGACCGGCACGGCGTCCGCGTTCTCCCCAACACCGCCGGCTGCCGCACCGCCCGCGAGGCGGTCCTCACCGCCCGGCTGGCCCGCGAGGCGCTGTCGACCGACTGGATCAAGCTGGAGGTCGTCGCCGACGAGCGCACCCTGCTGCCCGACGGCCCGGAGCTGCTGGAGGCGGCGGCCCAGCTGGTCGCCGACGGCTTCACCGTGCTGCCCTACACCAACGACGACCCGGTGCTGGCCCGGCGGTTACAGCAGGCCGGCTGTGCCGCGGTGATGCCGCTGGGCTCGCCGATCGGCAGCGGCCTGGGCATCGGCAACCCGCACAACATCGAGCTGATCGTGGCCGAGGCGCGGGTGCCGGTCATCCTCGACGCCGGTATCGGCACCGCCTCGGATGCGGCGCTGGCAATGGAGCTGGGCTGTGCCGCCGTACTGCTGGCGTCCGCCGTCACCCGCGCGCAGGACCCGGCCCGGATGGCCGCGGCGATGGCGGCCGCCGTACATGCCGGATGGCTGGCCCGGGGAGCCGGGCGCATCCCCAAGCGGTCGCAGGCCGAGGCGTCGTCGCCGCGGCACGGAATGGCGGTGCTGTAGCGACGTGTCGTACGTTGAAGCTGCACCGCGGGAGCTCGGGTGAGTCCGGGCTGAGAGGGCGACGAGCCGACCGCCGAACCTGCCGGGTAATGCCGGCATAGGGAGTGAGTTGCACATGACCGTGTCCGAGGTACGAACGACCGTCTCCACCGGCCCCCCCGGAGCCGGCCACAAGGTTTACCTGCCCGGCAGCCGGCCCGATATCGCCGTGCCGATGCGTGAGGTGCCGTTGACCACCGGCGACGCGATGGTGCTCTACGACACCTCCGGGCCCTACACCGACGCCACCGCCGACATCGACGTGCACGGCGGCCTGGCGCCGGTGCGGGCCGGCTGGATCGCCGAGCGCGGGGACACGGAGGCCTACGACGGCCGGATGCCGCGGCCGGAGGACGACGGCGGCAAGCCGGGCAGCCTGCACAACCTCGACGCGGTGTTCGGCGGCCGGCAGCGCCGGCCGGTGCGGGCGATCGGCAGCGCGCCGGTGACCCAGTTGGCGTACGCAAGGCGTGGCGTCGTCACCCCCGAGATGGAGTACATCGCCATCCGTGAGGGCGTGCCGGTCGAGCTGGTCCGATCCGAGGTGGCCGAGGGTCGCGCGGTCATCCCGGCCAACGTCAACCACCCGGAGTCCGAGCCGATGATCATCGGCAAGGCGTTCCTGGTCAAGATCAACGCCAACATCGGCAACAGCGCCGTCACCTCCTCGATCGAGGAGGAGGTCGACAAGATGGTGTGGGCGACCCGCTGGGGCGCCGACACGGTGATGGACCTGTCGACCGGCCGCAACATCCACACCACCCGCGAGTGGATCATCCGCAACGCGCCGGTGCCGATCGGCACGGTGCCGATCTACCAGGCGCTGGAGAAGGTCGACGGCAAGGCCGCCGACCTGACCTGGGAGATCTACCGCGACACCATCATCGAGCAGTGCGAGCAGGGCGTCGACTACGTGACCGTGCACGCCGGCGTGCTGCTGCGCTACGTGCCGCTGACCGCCAAGCGCAAGACCGGCATCGTCTCGCGTGGCGGCTCGATCATGGCCGCCTGGTGCCTGGCCCACCACGAGGAGAATTTCCTCTACACCCACTTCGCCGAGCTGTGCGAGATCCTGCGGTCCTACGACGTGACCTTCTCCCTCGGCGACGGCCTGCGGCCCGGCTGCGTGGCCGACGCCAACGACGAGTCACAGCTGGCCGAGCTCCGCACGCTGGGCGAGCTCGGCCGGGTGGCCCGCGAGCACGACGTGCAGGTGATGATCGAGGGCCCGGGCCACGTACCCATGCACAAGATCAAGGAGAACATGGAGCTGCAGCAGCAGCTCTGCGACGACGCGCCGTTCTACACCCTCGGCCCGCTGACCACCGACATCGCGCCCGGCTACGACCACATCACCTCGGCGATCGGGGCGGCGATGATCGGGTGGTACGGCACCGCGATGCTCTGCTACGTCACGCCCAAGGAGCA
>QHCA01000095.1:16496-16657 GCA_003244095.1 Pseudonocardiales bacterium
ATCGCCTACAAGATCGCCGCCCATGCCGCCGACGTGGCCAAGGAGCACCCGGGCGCGCGGGCCTGGGACGACGCACTGTCCGATGCCCGCTTCGAGTTCCGCTGGACCGACCAGTTCGACCTCGCCCTCGACCCGGAGACCGCCCGGTCCTTCCACGACGA
>QHCA01000096.1 GCA_003244095.1 Pseudonocardiales bacterium
TCGACGGCATCACCGCCGACGAGGAGCGCTGCCGGACCTACGCCGAGAGCTCACCGTCGATCGTGACGCCGCTGAACGCCTACCTCGGCTACGAGGAGGGCACCAGGGTCGTGAAGCAGTCCCTCGCCGACGGCAAGACGATCCGCGAGGTCGTCCTCGAACGCGGATACGTGCGCGACGGTCGGCTGACGGAGGCCCAACTCGATGAGGCGCTCGACGTGCTGGCGATGACCCGCGCGCCCCAGGAGGCCTGACCGCACCACCGGCCGCTGTGCTGTTCGCCACAGTGCGGACAACCGGGATGTGTTGCTACCGTCTGCCCAAAGTGGGAGCAATCCAGCCTCAGGAGGCGACGATGGGCGGCGGATTCGTGGTGGAGCCAGGTGCCCTGGATCTGACCGCGGAGGTCTTTCAGGGCGAGGCCGGCGACACCGGGACCCACGCCGCGGAGTTCGCGGCATCGGCACGGCTGCCCGACAGCGCGTTCGGGAACCTGCCGATCTCCTACAAGCTGGCCAACCAGTACCAGGATTTCTTCCAGCAGGTGCAGAACGACCTGACGACCCTGCAGGGCTCCCTGGTCTCCGTCGCCGACCGGCTGGCAGCGACCGCGGCGAACTACCGCGCCACCGAGGAAGCGAACACCCTGCGCCGGCACTACCCGCACCGCCCGCACCACTAGCGCCGCGCGGCCCCCGATCCCGGCCGTCGGGTGCTCTGAGGCTGGCGGGCACCACAGGTCCAGGAACTTACGAACTGGTGCCAACTCGGACACATGCTCGCAATGTGGCCGGCTGAGACTGGCACTCGTGGCTGACAAACCCAGCTTCCTCCGAGGCATCTACGGAATGCTCTTCGATCCCGGCGGCGATGTCGACGGGCTCCGCCGGTCCGCCGCCGCCTGCCGCCGGCTCTCCGTGAATCTGAACGGCCGCGTGGATGCCATCGACCCCACTGCCACACGGCTGGCGAACTTCTGGAAGGGCGAGGCGGCCCAGGGGTTCGAACGTTCGTGGGGGAAGTTCCGGACGGATCTCAGAGACTATGGGACCCAGCTGACCGCCGATGCCGCGGTCAGCCTGGACAAGATCGCTGACATGATCCACGAGGCCCAGGTGCAGGCCCACGACGCGCAGCTCATGATCCTGGCCACCCTTGCGACAGGGCTCGGCGCGACGGTCTTCACGTTCGGGTTCTCCGACGCCGCGGCCGCGGGCGCCGTCGAGGTGGAGGTCACGGCGCTCGAGCTCTTCATGGCCCGGTTGGCCGCCCTGCTGGCCGGCGAGGCCGAGGCCATCTCCGCCCTGATGAGCGCCCTGACGACCACGATCGGCCGCTTCCTGTTGGGGTTCGTGGCCTCGGAGGCCTCGTCGATGCTGGTCAAGGGCCTGGTCTTCCACCAGAACGTCATGGATCCGGCCAACTGGGAGGCCAGGGATCTCAGCAAGGCATTGCTCGACGCCGACCTCGTGGTCGGCATGGGCGCGATGTTCAGCACGCCGAAGTTGTCCGCGACCATGGATGCGCACCCGTATCTGGGCTTCACCGCCGCCGGAGCGGGCGGCAGCGCGGCGTTCAGCATGGTGTCGCAGTTCTGGTTCGACCACGCCTCGATCAGTGACCCGAAGTCGTGGTTCAACCTCGCCGAGAGCACCGCCATCGGAGCCGGGGCAGGCCTCGGCATGGCGGGGCTGTTCCACGGCGTGCCGAATGCGATCCAGTCCCTCAGGAGCCCCGGCGCCGCGGCCGGGGAACCTCTCGGGGAGCAACTCGCGCTGTTCGGCCCGGACGGCAAGCCCATCATCGAGCCGCTGGCCGGCCCGAACGAGCAGCCGCTGTTCCCGGCGGAGAGATTCCCGAGCAGCCGGCTCGGCACGGCGGTCACCAGCCCGGACATCGCCCGTACGGCCACCGGGTTGGGTTCGGACATGATCAACTACATCATCAACTACCCCCGCAAGCCGGAGGGCCTGGCGGCACCGCAGCTGCCCCCGCCGGGGCCGACCGGGATCGGCTTCCCGGTGCCGCCGCCGGTACCGCCGCACCCGTTGCCGCCACCCGTGCTGGGCGGTGGCACCCACACCGTGCACCACGGTGACTCGCTGTGGGCCATCGCCAGCCGGGTCTACGGCGACGGCACACAGTGGACCAGAATCGCGGCGGCCAACCCGCAGATCGCCGACCCCGACCTCATCGTCTCGGGCCAGGTCCTGACCTTGCCGGAGCTGCCGGCACCGCACTCCTCGGCCACCGGCTGATCATTGCCCACACGCCTCGCCGAAGTGCGGCGGCGTGTCCACGCCAGCGCGTGGACAGGTCGCCGCGCTTCGCGGTCGGGGAACGGTCCACAGTAGAGGGTCAGTACCACCCGTTGGACTGGAAGTGCGACCAGGCTCCGCACGGCGAGCCGTACCTGCCCTGGATGTAGTGCAGTCCCCAGGTGATCTGGGTACGCGGGTTGGTCTGCCAGTCACTGCCGTAGGCGGCCATCTTCGAACCCGGGAGTGCCTGGGGAATGCCGTAGGCCCCCGAGCCGTTGGCCGCGGTCACCCGCCACCCGCTCTCGCGAGCCCACAGGGAGTCCAGACACGGGAACTCTCCCGCCGACCAGCCGAAGGTCGGCAGCATGGCGCGAGCGATGCCTCGTGCATCGCCGCTGTAGACCGGCGCGCGAACCGTGCCACGGCTCGCCCTGAGCGACAGCGACCGGGTCGCCGTAGCGCGCCGGGCGGCCGCCGCCCGCAGTGCCGCCGCCCGCAGTGCCGCGACCCGCAGTGCCGCTGCCTTCGCGGCGGCTGCCTTCGCGGCGGCTGCCTTCGCGGCGGCATCGCCGCGGGCCTTGTGCTGCGCGGCGGCGATGTCGCGCTGTTCCTGCCGGGTCATCGTCATCTCGTCGCCCGCCACCGGCAGCGAAACCGCCGCAGTGTCGGAGGCCGCACCGTGCGGCTCTTCGGTCGCGACGAGAACCCCGGCCGTGGTGAGGCTGGTCAGGGCAAGGGTCGCCCCAAGGAGGTACTTGCGATTCAACTGGGTTGTCCTTCCGTCGAGGACGGCACGGCCGGGGAATGGGCCACGCGCGTCCTGGCGACACCCCCCGGAGCCCGCACTGTTCGGGCTGGGATTGGCGGGCGCCGGCTTGTTTCGGCGTCCCGCTCGGGCGGCTCTCTTGAGGCCGCCGGGGTGTTCAGGGCTTCTCGACCCTGCGATACGAAGCCCAGCTATGTCACGTCGAAAACGCAAAACGTGAGATTGACCACACCCCAAACCCGGGCAGATCGGATGTTTCGGGCTCGCTCAGAGGGCCAGATCTTCCAGCATCTCGGTCACCAGTGCGGCGATCGGGGACCGCTCCGACCGGGTCAGGGTGACGTGCGCGAAGAGCGGATGACCCTTGAGCGCCTCGATCACCGCGGCCACGCCGTCGTGCCGGCCGACCCGCAGGTTGTCGCGCTGCGCGACATCGTGGGTGAGCACGACACGCGAGCCCTGGCCAAGTCGCGATAGGACGGTGAGCAGCACCCCGCGCTCCAGCGACTGCGCCTCGTCGACGATGACGAAGGCGTCGTGCAGGGAGCGCCCGCGGATGTGCGTCAGCGGCAGCACTTCGAGCATGCCCCGCTCGAGGACCTCCTCGATGACCTCGGCGGATACCAGCGCGCCGAGGGTGTCGAACACGGCCTGGGCCCAGGGCGCCATCTTCTCGCCCTCGCTGCCCGGCAGGTAGCCCAGATCCTGGCCGCCGACGGCATACAGCGGCCGGAAGACGACGACCCGCTTGTGCAGCCGGCGCTCCAACACGGACTCGAAGCCCGCGCACAGCGCCAGCGCCGACTTGCCGGTGCCGGCCCGGCCGCCGAGGGAGACGATGCCGATGTCGGGGTCGAGCAGCAGGTCGAGGGCGATGCGCTGCTCGGCCGAGCGACCGTGCAGGCCGAATGCCTCGCGGTCGCCGCGCACGAGCCGCACGGACTTGTCAGGGGCCACCCGGCCCAACGCCGACCCGCGGCCGGACAGCAGGACCAGGCCGGTGTGGCAGGGCAGGTCACGGGCGGCGACCAGGTCGACCCGGTCGCCGGCGTACAGCGTCGCCATCTCCGCGTCGGTGAGGGTGACCTCGGCCATGCCGGTCCAGCCGCTGTCGATCGCCAGCTCGGCGCGGTACTCGTCGGCCACCAGGCCGAGCGAGGCCGCCTTGACCCGCATCGGCATGTCCTTGGTGACCAAGACGACGTCATGGCCTTCGGCCCGCAGGTTGAGCGCGACGGTCAGGATCCGGCCGTCGTTGTCATCGGCCCGGAAGCCCGTCGGCAGCACGCCCGCGTCGGCGTGGTTGAGCTCGACCCGCAGAGTGGCCCCGAGCTCGCCCACCGGCACCGGCTGGTCGAGCCGGCCATGGCGCACCCGCAGGTCGTCGAGCATCCGCAGCGCCTGCCGGGCGAACCAGCCCAACTCGGGATGGTTGCGCTTGCCCTCGAGCTCCCCGACGACGACAAGGGGCAGCACCACGTCGTGCTCGGCGAAACGCCCGAGCGCGGCTGGGTCGGACAGCAGGACGGATGTGTCGAGGACGTACGTCAGGCGTTGCGTCACGGCACGACGGTACGACGGCCCCTGTCGCGCCGCCACCCCCGACACGCGCGACCGAGGGGCCCGAACGGGTGGAACGTGTCAGCCGCCGTATCGCCGGTGCCGGGCGGCATAGGCGCGCAGCGCCCGGAGGAAGTCCACCCGCCGGAAGTCCGGCCAGTAGGCGTCGCAGAAGTAGAACTCCGAGTGGGCACTCTGCCACAGCAGGAAGCCCGACAGCCGCTGCTCGCCCGACGTACGGATGACCAGGTCGGGATCGGGCTGCCCACGGGTGTAGAGGTGCTCGGCGATGTGGTCGACGTCGAGCACGTCGGCCAGCTCCTCGATCGAGGTGCCGCGGCCGGCGTGCTCGTGCAGCAGCGACCGGACCGCGTCGGCGATCTCGCGCCGGCCACCGTAGCCCACGGCGATGTTGACGGTGGCACCGGTCCGGCCCGAGGTACGGACGGCGGCCTCCTTGAGCAGCCGGGCCGTATCGCCGGGAAGCAGGTCGAGCGCCCCGACGATGCGCAGCTGCCACTGGTGCTCGGGCGCGGCGAGGTCGACGACCACCGTCTCGATGACCCGCAGGATGGGCTCGAGCTCGGCCGGCGGCCGGGCCAGGTTGTCGGTGGAGAGCAGCCACAGCGTGACCACCTCCACACCGGCCTGGTCACACCAGCCGAGCAACTGCTCGATCTTGTCCCCGCCGGCCCGGTAGCCGTCGCTGAGGCTGTCTACCCCGCTGGCCCTGGCCCACCGCCGGTTGCCGTCGCACATCACCCCGACGTGGCGGGGAAGCGGTCGGCCGCGCAATTCGCGCAGCAGGCGCCGCTCGTACCACGGGTAAACAAGATCGTGCAGGCCCACGGGCTGCAGAGTACGCCGGATCAGCACTGTCCCGGACTGGTCGCGCCGTGCAGGTCGTGGGGGGATGTTCAGCCGACGGACTTGACGATGGCCTCGTCGAGGCCGGCGAAGGCCGCCAGGTAGGCCGTGCGCTCGCGGGTCAGCTGGGCGACCCGCTCGTCGTACTCGACGAGGCGGCCCTGCCGCTCGTAGAGCCTGCGCGGCTGCAGGATCTCGTCGTCGTCGATCCCGGGGACGGCCGTGGCGACCTCGTAGCCGAAGTCGGGGTCGGTCTCCCACTCGATCGTGCCGGTCGCGATGCCCTGGACGAAGGCCGACGAATGCGGGATCGTGACCTTCTTGCTCCGTTCGTCACCCTCAGGACCGCCGACCCGGCCCGTGTTGAGGACGAAGACCTGCATCGGGTGGCCGTCCATCAGCTCCAGGAACCGGTTGCCCATGTCGGCCATGACCCGGGGGAAGAACGGGTTGGTGCCGGGCACCCGCAGCGCCTTGCCCTCCTCGTCCTTGCCCCCGGCGCTGGTGCCCTGCGTCTCGCCGAGCATGAAGTACGCGGCCGCCTGCGCGCGGTCCAGTCGGGCCACGCCGGGCACGATGTTCTCGTTGCGGTTGAGGATCAGCAGGAACTCGGCCGGCTCCAGCTTCGCCGGGTCGGCCGGGTCGACATAGTCGAACGGCCAGGTCGTACGGCCGTTCTTGGTGTAGCTGGTGTCGAAGAAGTCGACCGTGCCGTCGCTGTCGACGGAGACGTTCTCCAGGTAGGCGTCTGGCTGGGTGGTGGCGTGGTAGATGGCCGGCTCGAACTTCGGGTCGAGACCGAACGTCTTGGCGAAGCAGCCGTTCTCCGTCGTGTAGACCTTGCCGCCGGGCATCAGGGCAACGAAGTCGTCCTGCACCGGCTGGCTGCCCAGCTGCTTGGTGAAGGTGGTGGTGGTCTTTCCCGTACCCGAGAGCCCGACGATCAGCATCGTCTTGACCTGGCCGTCGACCGGGATCACCTTGCAGCCCGCATGTAGGGCCAGCCCGCCGCGCCGGAAGACGATGTCGTTCCACATCCGCAGCCCCCCCTTCTTGGACTCCCCGAAGTAGTCGGAGTTGAGGACGCGGGTGACGTTGGCAGCCAGGTCGACGGCGATGAGGCGGTCGTCGGGGTAGCCGGGAGCGGCGAGGTTGGGCGTGTAGACGACAACGGTGTCCGGATCGTGGCCGGCGTCCGGATGGTCGTCGATCGGGTAGTAGAGCTGGCGCTGCATGCCGGCGATGTTGGCGTTGGCCGACTCGATCACCAGGCGGGCCCGGGTGCGGAAGCCGGGGTCGGAGCCGATATAGCCGTCGAGGACGACCATGTCCTGCCCGGCGATGTAGCTGTCCTGCAGGCCGGCGATGCGGTCGTACTCCTCGCGGGTGATCGTCTGCGCTGTCTCGTTGGTCGAGTCGGCGACGACGAAGGTGGATGCCTTGCTCCGGGAATCGACCCGCGCCCTGACGTTGACGTTGCCGAACTCGGTGACGCCCGCGTTGGGCATCTGCTCTGTCAGCTCGCGCAGCCGGGCCGCCGGAGGGTTGTCCTCGACGCTCCTGGCACGCACCTCGTAGACCACAGTTCTTCCCTTCCGTCGGTCCGTCGAAGATACCTGTTGGCACAACCCTCCCTGAGTGCGCCTGGGCCGCGAGATACCTCTCGCGTAGCGTCGGTCGGGTGAGCGTTGTGGAGCACCTGGCGCCTCGCCCGACGTGGCGCGGATGGCTGCACCAGTGGGCCTTCGCGGCCTCGATCGTGACGGGCATCGTGCTGGTCAGCGTGGCGGGCGGGTCACGGATCCCGACGGCGATATACGCGACCGCGGTGAGCCTGCTGTTCGGCACCAGCGCGCTCTATCACCGGGTCAACTGGACGACGCGCATGCATCAGGTGATGAAGCGGCTCGACCACAGCATGATCTTCGTGCTGATCGCCGGCACCTACACACCCTTCGCCGTCCTGGTGCTGCCGCCGCGGACCGCCCGGGTGCTCCTCGCGGTGGTGTGGACCGGCGCGGTGCTGGGCATCGCGATCCGGATGCTCTGGCTGCACGCACCGCGCTGGCTGTACGTGCCGCTGTACGTCGGTCTGGGCTGTGTGGCCGTGTTCCTCGTGCCGCAGATGCTGCACTTCGGCGGGGTCACGACGTTCGTGCTGATCGCGGCCGGCGGGGCGGCCTACATCGCCGGCGCCGTGGTCTATGCGCTGCGGCGGCCCGATCCCCTGCCGCGGGTGTTCGGCTACCACGAGATCTTCCACGCCTGCACGCTCGTGGCGGCGATCTGCCACTACATCGCGGTGTACTTCGCGCTCGCCGGTCATTGAGCCCGGAGGGCGACGTCACTGCGCCCAGCGGGCTAGGGCCTGACCTGGACCTTCAGCGCGGTGCGGGTGTCCATCGCCTTGTAGCCGACGGCGACGTCCTCGAGTGTGACGGTCAGGTCGAACACGGGACTCGCGTCGAGAGTGCCGTTGACGACGTCGGTGAGCAGCGTCGGGATGTAGGCCCGCGCCGGTGTCACGCCTCCGCGCAGGCCGATGTTGCGGCCGAACAACCGGCCGAGGTCGATGCCGTCGACCGCGTGCGGCACGCCGACGTAGCCCACGGTCCCGCCGTCGCGCACGATCGCGAACGCCGTGTCGAAGGCGCCCTGCGCCCCGACGCACTCCAGCACCGCGTCGACGCCTCCGGTCAGCGCCATGACCTCCTCGACCGCTGCCTCGCCCCGGCCGCTGACCACGTCGGTCGCGCCGAAGTCCCAGGCCAGTTGGAGGCGATCGGAGTGGTGGCCGAGGATGAGCACCCGCTCGGCGCCGAGCCGCCGCGCCGCCATGACGGCACACAGGCCCACGGCCCCGTCGCCGATCACCGCGACGCGCGCTCCGCGGGAGACGCCGGCGGAGACGGCCGCGTGATGGCCGGTGGACATGACGTCGGCCAGCGGGAGGATCTTCTCCTCCGCGCCGTGCAGCGACTTCGGCACGATGACCAGCGTGCCGTCGGCGTAGGGCACCCGCACGGCCTCGCCTTGGCCGCCGTCGGAGCCGGGCTCACCCCAGAAGCCGCCGTCCTCGCACGAGGTCTGCAGGCCACCGCGGCAGTAGTCACACACGCCGTCGGACCACACGAACGGCGACACGACGACATCACCCGGCTTGACCGTGCTGACGTCGGCGCCGACATCGGTGACCACCCCGACGAACTCGTGGCCGATCCGCTGGCCCGGCGTCCGGGCGCCGTAGCCGCGGTAGGACCACAGGTCGCTGCCGCAGATGGCGGCGTGCGTGACCCTCACCAGCGCGTCGCCGGGCTGGTCGATCGTCGGATCCGGGACGGTCTCCACCCGGACGTTGCCAGGTCCCTCGAACACCGCCGCGCGCATTCGCCTGCTCCCTTGGCTGTAGTAGCCCCACTCTAGAGGGGCCCACTCTGCACCGCGGCGGCGACGTCCTCCAGGACGGTCCGCGGAAGGTCGCAGACGAACCCCCGGCAGACGTACACCGCGGGCAGCCCGTCGACCAGCGGACGGTCGGCGAGGAGGGGTACGCCGGGTGCGCCGGGTCCGCCTGCGACCACCACGGCACCGGGAGACGTGCTCATCCGGGCCAGGTGCTCCAGCTCGTCCCGGCCGCCGACGACGGCCACCTGCAGCGGCCCCGCGACGATCGCCTCACCGGCGGCGGCGGCCCACCCGGCGAAGCGCGGATGCCCCTCGACGACCGCGCTGACCCGGGCCAGGGCGGCCTCGGCGGCCGCCCGGTGCCGGGTGTCCCCCGTCAGAGCGGCCGAGGTCACCAGGGCGGCGGCTACCGCGTTCGCACCTGAGGGTGTGGCGTTGTCGGTCGGGTCCTGCGGACGGCGTACGAGGGCCTCGGCGTCGTCGGCCGTGTCGTAGAAGCCACCCGTACCATCGCCGAAGTGCGCCAGCACCGTGTCGAGCAACCGGACGGCCTGGTCGAGCCAACGCCCGTCGGCGGTCACCTGGTGCAGGACCAGCAGCCCCTCGGCGACGTCGCCGTAGTCCTCCAGGACGCCCGCGTGGACGCCGACCGCGCCGGTGCGCGAGACCCGGCGCAGCCGGCCGTCGACAAGGTGCAGGTCGAGCAGCAGGTCGGCGGCGGCGACCGCGGCCTGCACGTACTCCGGCCGGCCGAGCAGCGCACCGCACTCGGCGAGGGCGGCGACGGCCAGGCCGTTCCAGGCCGCGACGACCTTGTCGTCCCTGGCCGGCTGGGGGCGCTGCGATCGGCTCGCGAGCAG
This sequence comes from Pseudonocardiales bacterium, assembly GCA_003244095.1. Taxonomy (GTDB): domain Bacteria; phylum Actinomycetota; class Actinomycetes; order Mycobacteriales; family QHCA01; genus QHCA01. Next base: position 9,720 of record QHCA01000096.1, read on the forward strand.
CCGGTCGCGGACGCCGGCCCATCGCGCGTCGTCATCCGGGTCCCGCGGCAATTGCAGCGTGGAGGCGCCCTCCTCGAAGGTGCCCGTCGGCGTCACCGCCAGCAGCTCGGCTGCCCACGTACCGTCGTCGTCACCGAGCACCTCGCGCAACTGCTCCGGCCTCCAGACGTAGGTGAGCCCCTCGACCCCGTCGGTGTCGGCGTCCAGCGCGGAGGCGAAGCCGCCCTCGGGCGTGCGCAGGTCGCGCACCAGGAAGTCGGCGGTCTCCTCGGTGACGCGGCGGGCCAGTGCCGAGCCGGTAGCCCGCCAGATGTGCAGGTAGACACGCAGCAGGAGGGCGTTGTCGTACAGCATCTTCTC